>JARXKQ010000105.1 GCA_030271555.1 Chloroflexota bacterium
CCGACATCCGGGTGGTGCCGTACGGTTGGGCGGCAAAACGCGAGCTGCGTGTCAAACTGAACGCGATGGACCGCAAACTGCCCGACCGTGTGCGCCAGCTCGTGGACGAGATGGAGCACGAGGTGGGCGACGACGGCTTCGACGAAGACGGGCACGTCAGCATCACCGGCCAAAGCGATGGCGACGGTGCGACGGACGGCTCACAGGCGGTCGAGTCGGCCGTTCGCCAGATCCTGGTCGAGATGGGCGAGGATCCTGATCGGCAGGGCCTGGTCGACACCCCGTCGCGCGTCCGGCGGATGTATCGCGAGCTGACCGCCGGCTATTGGGTCGATCCCGAGCGGCTCGTCAACAACGCGATCTTCGACGTCGACTACAGCGAGATGGTCGTCGTCAAGGACATCGCGTTCTACAGCCTGTGTGAGCACCACATGCTGCCGTTCTTCGGCACGGCCGCAGTCGCGTACATCCCCAACGGCCGCGTGATCGGCCTGTCGAAGATCCCGCGCATCGTCGAGATGTACTCGCGCCGCCTCCAGGTGCAGGAGCGGATGACCCGCCAGATTGCCGATTTCCTGATGGAGCGTCTCGCACCCAAGGGCGTGGGCGTCGTCATCGAGGCGTCGCACCTGTGCGCCGTGATGCGTGGCGTACGCAAGCCGGGCACGATCATGACCACGTCGCACGTTCTGGGCCTCTTCCGGACGGCCGACCGGACCCGGGCCGAGTTCTTCAGCCACCTCGAGCGCAGGCCACCTTCGCTATGAGCGACGACATCGAGCGCATCCCGTCCATGCGCAAGCCATCGCGCCAGGGCGTGCCCAAGCGCAAGCCACGCGAGATGGCCAAGCCCATGCTGAAAGGTGGCAAGACCAAGGACGCGCCGCAGGTCGCACCCCGACCCATGCCGGGCGCGCCCGTTCCCCACCTGGAGCGGCCACTGCCTGACGAGCCGTTCCTGCCCATGGAGCCGACTCTCGCGTTGGAGCTAGAGCTGGCCCGGGAGCCCCTGCTCGAGGGGATGGCGCCGCCGGTGCCCATCTTCGAGCCCGAGCACGAGGCCCAGCCCGAACCGGAGCCAAAGCCAGTGCCGGAACCCGAACCGGAGCCTGAACCAGCACCCGAACCAGAGCCGGAGCCAGTCCCCGAGGCGCAGAGTTGGGCTGCTTCGGCCCGGTCGGTCGAGTCGGTGCCGCCGGCGTCCCCGGCCGAACCGGAGATGCCTGCGGCGCGGCCCAAGTTGACCCTGCGCCAGCTGGTTGCTCGGGTCGATGACGCTTTTGGCGAGTTCCGGGCGGCCGCGGCCAGCTACCCCAAGGAGCACATGGACGAGCGTCTGGGCGAGGACCTGTGGACGCGCAAGCAGATGCTGGCGCACGTCGCTGCGTGGCACGACCTCACCGCCGAGCGGCTCATCAAGATGTCGCTCAGCGGACAGTCGGTCGCGCTTGAACGAGACGTCGACAAGGTCAACGCCAACGCGGCCCGTGTCGCTGTCGGCAAGACCGCGGGCGAGGTGCTCAAAGACGTCGAGGCGACGTTCGGCCGGATGCGCCGCCAATTGGTCCGAATGACCGACGTGCAGCTTCACGCCGACGACGCCTGGGCCATCCACATCGTCGCCTCAAACACCTACGAGCATTACGCCGACCACATCGCCGAGCTCGCCCCACCAGAGCCGCCGCCCGCAAGCGGCGCGCGGCGCTGACTATCCTCTGTCCGTGACTGACGCCTCCGCTCGCCCGATCAAGGTGCTCATCGCCAAGCCCGGCCTTGATGGCCACGACCGCGGCGCCAAGGTCCTTGCGCGCGGGTTGCGCGACGAGGGTTTCGAGGTCATCTACACGGGCCTGCGCCAGACGCCCGAGATGGTCGTCAGTGCCGCGCTCCAGGAGGACGTCGACGTCGTGGGGCTGTCGATCCTGTCCGGCGCGCACATGACGCTGCTGCCCAAGATCACCGCCGGCCTGCATGAACGCGGCATGGACGACGTTCTTGTCACGGCCGGTGGGATCATCCCGGACGACGACATTCCGCAGCTCGAGCAGGCCGGCGTGGCGCGCGTCTTCGGCCCCGGCACGACCATTCGCGAAGTCGCCGAATACATCCGCGCCAACGTCAAATCGCGCGGGGCGTGACCGACGAGACGCTGGCCGAACGAGCACGTGACGGCGACCGTCGCGCGCTGGCGCGGTTGCTGACGGAAGTCGAAAACCGCACCGCGGCCGGTGAGGCCGCGCTCAAGACGCTCTACCCCTTGGCTGGCCGCGCCCATCTGGTGGGGGTGACCGGCGCGCCGGGGAGCGGCAAATCGACGATGGTCGCCGCACTCACCGGCGAGGCCAGGAAACAGGGCCGCCCGGTCGCCGTCATCGCCATCGACCCGTCCTCGCCCATCACCGGCGGCGCGATCCTGGGTGACCGCATCCGGATGCAGATCCACGCCACGGACGACGACGTCTTCATCCGCTCCATGGCGTCACGCGGCCACTCCGGTGGGCTGGCGGCAAGCACGGTGGCCGCGGCAGCAGTCATGGACGCGTCGGGATTTGGACTGATCTTCATCGAGACCGTGGGCACGGGCCAGAGCGAAGTCGAGGTCGCCGCCATCGCCGACACGACCGTCGTCGTCCAGTCCCCCGAGATGGGCGACGAAGTCCAGGCGATCAAGGCCGGCCTGCTCGAGGTGGCCGACATCGTCGTCGTCAACAAGGCCGACCGACCCGGCGCGGACCGTGCCGCCGCCCAGTTGCGGGCAATGCTGACGGTGGGTGCCTCAGCCGATCGAGCGGCAGTGGCCGCTGGCCGGCCGCGCCCCAAGCGGCCAGAAGTGATGCTGAGCTCAGCGCTGACCGGGAAGGGCGTGCCCGAGCTGCTGGCCGCGCTCGACCGCCGCGCGCCATCGCCGGGCTCGCGGCTGGCGGATGACGCATCGCTCAAACGTGCTGAGGCCCAGATCAGCGGCATCCTCGCCCAGCGGATCAACGCGCGGCTGCATGACCCGGCACGAGCGGCAGCCCGCGCGGAGACGCTCAAGGCTGTCGCCGCACACGAGATCGATCCCTTCACCGCGGCGGATCGACTCCTGGCACTCCTCGGCAATGACAGCGCGGGCTAGGCTTTACCCATGTCAGAGCGCAACGTCCTGGTGTGTGGCGCCGGGCTCATGGGTCACGGCATTGCCCAGGTGATGGCCGCGGCCGGCCACACCGTCGCGCTGTACGAGCCGGACGCGAGCCGCGCCGAAGCCGGTCGCGAGCGCATCGCGGGCAACCTGGATCGCGCCGTTGCGAAGGCGAAGCTGACCCAGGATGAGCGCGACGCGATCCTCGGTCGAGTGTCCGTGGCCCAGGATCTGGCTGAAGCGGCCAGGTCGGCCGAGCTTGTGGTCGAAGCTGTCTTCGAGGACGAGTCGGTCAAGCAGCGGCTCTTCGCGGAGATCGCCAAGGCAGCACCTCAGTCGGCCATCCTTGCCAGCAACACCTCGTCCATCGCCATCACCGGTCTCGCGGCAGCGCTGCCGGAGGAACGGCGCGCCAACTTCGTCGGGATGCACTTCTTCTCGCCGGTGCCGGTCATGCCGTTGATCGAGCTGATCCGCGGCGAAGCGACAAGCGACGCAACTGAGGCGTACGTCCGCCAAATCGCCAGCGACCTCAACAAGAAGGTCATCGTCAGCGCCGATCGGCCGGGCTTCATCGTCAACCGCGTGCTCATGCCGTTCCTGGGCGAGTCGATGCGCGCCTACGAAGAGGGCCTCGCGACGGCGGAGGACATCGACACCGGTGCCAAGGTGGGCCTGAACCACCCCATGGGCCCGCTCGAGCTAGCCGATTTCATCGGCTTGGACGTCTGCCTACACATCATGGAGGTGCTGCTCGATGGTTTCGGCGAGCCGCATTTCGCACCGCCCGACGTGCTGCGTGACTTGGTCGAGGCCGGCCACCTGGGCCAAAAGACAGGGCGCGGCTTCTACACCTACCCGCGTGTCTGATACTGCGGGTCCATGAGCCCAGCTGCTGTTCGTTGGCTGATCACTCTGAATGCCGCTGTGGGCATGGCTTCGGGCGCCGCGTTGTTGGTCGTGCCGGGGCTCTTCCTCTCGCTGCTGGGCTTGACCACCGATCCGACTGGACTGACCTTCGTGCGCCTGTACGGCGCCGAGCTGGCCGGCTTCAATGTCGCTACCTGGCTGGTTCGATCGAGTGTGCCACTCTCGCGTCCGATCGTAATCGGGCACGTGGTCAATGAGTCGCTGACCGCGGTGATCGTTGCCTTGGCGGCTTGGTCCGCACTGGGTAACGCGATCGTCTGGCTGCTCGCCGCCACGGCCGGCGCCTTCGCGCTCGGTTATCTCGCGCTTGCCCTATCCCGACGATCAAATTGAGCCAGCTGATCCAGGCGCGGGAGAGAGAACTCGCGCTGACCGAAGAGGAGCGACTCCTCCAGAAGACCGTGCGCGACTTCGCTGCGCGCGAGCTGGCGCCCGGCGCCGCGCAGCGCGACGAGGATGAGAAATACGACCGATCGCTCTTCGCGCGCATGGGCGAGCTGGGCTTGACGGGTGTGCCGTTTCCGACGGACGTCGGTGGTGCGGGCTTCTCTTACCGCGCGTGGACCCTCGTGATGGAAGAGGTCGCGTACGCCGACATGGCGATGGCCGTGTCGCTGAGCGTGCACATCCTGTCGCAGTACCCGGTCATCACCTGGGGGTCAGACGAGCAGAAATCGCGCTGGCTGCCGGACATGCTGGCTGGTCGGAAACTGGGTGCCTTTGCCCTGACTGAGCCGTCGGCGGGATCGGACGCGGGTGCGCTCCGACTGAAGGCCGACCGGGTTGGCCCAGCCGATTCACCCACGGGCTACCGACTTACCGGCACGAAGATCTGGATCACCAACGCCGGCGAGGCCGAGCGCTACCTGGTGTTCGCCACGGTCGATCCGTCACTGGGCACCAAGGGGATTACGGCGTTCCTGGTCGAGGCCGGCACGCCCGGCTTTACCTTCGGGAAGCGCGAAAAGAAACTCGGCATCCGGTCAGACACGGCCTCAGAGCTGGTGTTCGACGGGTGCGAGGTGCCGGCCGCGGACCGTCTGGGCGAGGAGGGTCAGGGCTACAAGATCGCGCTATCGGCCTTGGGCGAGGGGCGCATCTCGATAGGCGCGGCCTGCACAGGTCTGGCCCAGGCGGCGTTGGACGCGGCCGCGAGGTTTCTGACTGAGCGTAAGGCCTTCGGCGCGCCGCTGGCCGATCAACAGGGGCTGCGGTTCATGCTGGCCGAGATGGCCCAGAAGGTGGCTGCGGCGCGCGCGTTAGTGCGGGTTGCCGCGGAGACGAAGGATCGCGGCGA
>JARXKQ010000106.1 GCA_030271555.1 Chloroflexota bacterium
CAGTCCCCAACGGGCTTAGTCGGCTCGGCACATATTCAGTCGGCTCGGCACATGTTCCGCTTTGAGTAGCAGCACGGGTGATGGCGTCCCCAGCAATCGGCAGACCATAAGTGACCACAAAGTCACCTGTAGCGTGGTGGCGCACGGGCGAGGGTCGGTGTAGGCTGTCGACGTGGCAACCAAGAAGACGACCACCGAGTCGACGCGGGCGCTGACGCAGCGCGGACGCTCGCCGGATGTGGGTCGCGGCACACCTCAGCCGTCCACCTGGAGCCTGGGCGACGGCCAGCAGGTCCCGTGGGAGTACGCGCCGGCACCCGAATCACGAGACATCCTCCAGATCAAGAGTCGGTACGGCCTGTTCATCGGCGGCAAGGAAGTCGCCCCGCGTGGCGGGCAGTGGTTCACGACGGTGGATCCCGCCACGGAAGAGCCGATCGCGGAGATCGCCCGGGCAACGGTGAAGGATGTCGATCAGGCGGTGAGCGCCGCGAGGAAGGCCTTCCGGCGCGACTGGAGCACGCTACCCGGCAGCGAACGCGCCAAGTACCTCTTCCGCATTGCCCGCATCCTGCAGGAGCGGAGCCGCGAGTTCGCCGTCCTCGAGTCACTCGATGGCGGCAAGCCGATCAAGGAGTCGCGCGACGTTGATGTGCCTCTAGCCGCGGCGCACTTCTGGTACTACGCGGGCTGGGCGGACAAGCTGGAATACGCGTTCCCCAACCGCGACCCGAAGCCGCTTGGGGTTGCGGCGCAGGTCATCCCGTGGAACTTCCCGCTGCTGATGCTCGCCTGGAAGATCGCGCCCGCCCTGGCGGCAGGCAACACGGTGGTCCTCAAGCCGGCCAGCTCCACCCCGATGAGCGCCCTCTTCTTCGCCGACGTCTGCCGCCAGGCCGACCTGCCGGCGGGCGTCGTCAACATCATCACGGGGCCCGGCGAGATTGGCCTCGCGCTGGTCAAGCACCCCGATGTCGACAAGGTTGCGTTCACCGGCTCGACGATGGTTGGCAAGGAGATCGGCCGCGCGATTGCCGGCACGAACAAGGCGCTGACCCTCGAGTTGGGCGGCAAGGCGGCGAACATCATCTTTGACGACGCGCCCATGGACCAGGCGATCGAGGGCGTCATCAACGGCATTTACTTCAACCAGGGCGAAGTCTGCTGCGCGGGTAGTCGGTTGTTCGTGCAGGAATCGATTGCCGAACCGTTCATCGCGCGTCTCAAGGACCGGCTCAGCACGCTGCGTGTTGGCGACCCGCTCGACAAGAACACCGACGTCGGCGCGATCAACAACGCCGCCCAGCTGGCCAAGATCGAGGAGCTCGTCGAGGCCGGCGTCGCCGAAGGGGCCGACATGTATCAGCCCGCGTGCGAGCTGCCAGCGCGCGGCTGGTTCTTCCGACCCACGCTGTTCACCAACGTCGCCCAGTCGAGCCGCATCGCCCAGGAGGAGATCTTTGGCCCGGTCTTGAGCGTGCTGACTTTCCGCACGCCGGCTGAGGCGATCGAGAAGGCCAATAACACCGCCTACGGCCTGAGCGCCGGCGTCTGGACCGAGAAGGGCAGCCGCATCCTGAGCATGGTCAGCAAGCTGCGCGCCGGTGTCGTTTGGGCAAACACCTTCAATCGGTTCGATCCCACCTCACCGTTCGGCGGCTATAAAGAGTCGGGCTACGGCCGCGAGGGCGGTCTGCCCGGGTTGCTCGCCTACATGGACGTCGGCTACTGATGGCCGAACGAAAGCAGAAGGCTCCGACCGCCGGCAAGCAGCCGACCACCCGCAAGCAGCCTGTCACGCGGGCCGTTGCCAAGGCTGCCGCGACACCGGCGCCGGTCGCACGGATCGCGGTGCGCAAGACGTACAAGCTCTACGTGGGCGGCCAGTTCCCGCGCTCCGAGTCGGGCCGCACCTACATTGTCCGCACACCTGACGGCGCGCCGCTGGCCAACGCCGTGCGGTCGTCGAAGAAGGACCTGCGCGACGCCATCAGAACTGCGCGCGGCGCGGCGCTCGGCTGGGCCGGCAAGACGGCGATGAACCGCGGCCAGGTTCTTTACCGCGTAGCCGAGTTGATGGAAGGTCGCCGCGCGCAATTCGTCGACGAGGTGGCCGCGGCCGAAGGGCTGAGTGGTGCGGCCGCGGAAGCAGTCGTCGACCGTGCGATCGATCGCTGGGTTTGGTACGCGGGCTGGGCCGACAAGATCAGCCAGCTGTTCGGCACGGTCAACCCCGTCGGCGCGTCGTACTTCAACTTCACGTTCCCCGAGGCGACTGGCGTCGTTGGCATCGTGGCGCCCGAGTCATCGTCGCTGCTTGGCCTGGTGTCGCGCCTCGCGCCGGCCGTCGTCGGCGGCAACGCGGTCGTGGCGCTGGCGAGCGAGTCGCGGCCACTGCCCGCGGTGACGCTGGGCGAGGTCCTCGCCACGTCCGATGTGCCGGGCGGCGTCATCAACATTCTCACCGGCCTGCGGCGCGAGCTCGTGCCCATCTTGGCCGGCCACATGGACGTCAACGCCATCGACACCTGGGGCGTCCCGCGTGACATGCGCACCGCGGTTGAGGAAGCCGCAATAGAGAACGTCAAGCGACTGGCCCGTCCGCCGCGCGGCGCAGACGAGCGCTTCGACTGGCTCGATGACCGCCGCGCGCAGAGGCCCGAATGGATCGCCGCGTTCCTGGAGATGAAGACCGTCTGGCATCCCATCGGCATGTAACGCGGGACTAGAGTGGCGCCATGAGGGCCGTCACCGTCCTTATCTGTGCCTGCCTGTCCGCGCTGCTCGCCCTCGCCTGCGCGCCGGCGGCCCTCACCCAAGAACAGATCGTGCCCGCGTTCGTCGCCGCGAGCCAGGCCGATTCACGCACCATGCACATGGAATGGCAGGGCACGATGCACCAGGTCGCCGGCGGCGACCAGGGCTCAGGGCTGGGCCAGATCGACCGGTCGTTGAGCGGCGCGTTCGATTTCAACGGCCCGGACTACGCCGGCAGCATCACCACAGCAGTTGCCCAGGGCGGCGGGGCTAACCAGATCTCGTATGCGCGAGTGGGCGGCGTCTCGTTCGTGAACTACAGCGAGTCGGGCTGGCAGAGCGCGGACGCGTTTGGTGCTGCGCCAAGCGAGCTCGATCCCATGCACGATCTCGCAGAAGCCGGGCTTACCTATGAGGCAGCGGACACCCTCGACGGACGAGCGGTGCACCGCCTGCGTGTGCTCGATGCCGCAGCGTCGCTCGCCGGCGGACTGTTCGACCAGGCGAGCTTCATGGGTGGCTCGCTCACCTTGAACGGCCCGTCCGACTACCTGATCTACGTCGATGCCAACGGCATCCCCGTCGGCGCGCACGTCGCCCTCGACATAAAGCTGGGCCTCACCGCACCCGACATGGCGTCGCCCGATCTCGAGTACCAGATCGAGTTCGACTACACCTTCAGCCTGTGGGGCGAGCCAGTCACCATCAGCCCGCCCAACCTGAGCAATAACGGCGGCGGCATCGATTTTCCGCCGCCGCCGCGCGTTGAACCTTCGCTCTAGGTAAGGAGGTCGCGCAGCCGCTCGGCGCGCAGCGCCGACGTGCCGTTTTCGTCATGGCGGAAGAAGACGAAGCAGTCAGTCCCTGTGTCGAGGAAGGCAGATAGCCGGCCGGACCAGTCGGCCAGGTCGGCGTCCGAGTATGCGGCTCGGCGCAGGCGCAGGTAGATCGAGGGTCCGGTCAATCGGAGGTCGGGCACCGGCTGCTCATCGAGGTCCGTCGCGCACAACGTCGCGGAGTGAAGCGTGAGCAGTTCGAACACCTCTTCGGTGTGCCATGAGCGGTGCTGCATCTCGACCACAAGCGCGATATCGGCCGGCCAGGCATCGAGCATCATGGCCAGCCGCTCGTCGTCACGGTGCACGTTCTCCGGGACGCGAAACAACACTGCGCCCAGCCGTTCCCCGAATTGCCGATACGGCCCGGTCACCCAAGCAACCGTTTCCGCCGCGGCCGCGCTGAAGGCACGCATGCTCCCGCCGCGCTGCGCCTTGACCACGAAGCGGAAGTCGCGCGGCGTCGCGGCGATCCAGCGCGCGATCGCCCGGGCCGATGGCTGGTGGTAGAAGGTGTTGTTGAGCTCAATCGCCGGGAGCCTCTCCGAATACGCCTGGAGCAGGCCGTCGCGCGGCGTGTCAGCGGGATAGAAGAGCGGCGCCCAGTCGTGATAGGCGAAACCGCTCGTACCGATGTAGGCGCGACCGCGCGTCATGCCGCGCCCGTTGTTACTGCCAGCGGAAGAAGCGCGCGGCGATCAGGAAGCAGATCACCATCCACGCGCCCAGGACGAGCGCGTCGATGCCCAGCGACGCATAGGCCGCGCCGCCGACCATCGTCTGGCGCAGCGCGTCGGCGAGATAGGTGAGCGGCATCGCGGCGGCCACCGGTTGGAGCCAGCCGGGCATGAACGAGATGGGAAAGAAGATGCCGCTCAAGAACATCAGCGGGAACTGGACGATGCTCGTGCCCGCGTTGGCGGTCTCCTCGGTGCGCGCCCACGCCGCGATGATGTAGCCGACTGCGAGGAAGGTCAGCGCGCCCAACGCGATGAAGCCGACCACCACGAGCACGTTGCCGACGATGGTCACGCCGAAGAGCCACGCCCCGATGCCCACGATGAGGATGGTCTGGAGCGCGGCAATGATCAGCCGCATGACCACGTTCGAGCCGACAAAAGTGATGCGCGACAGGGGAGTGGCCGCGAGGCGCTTGAGGATCTGCTTCTCGCGCTGGCTGACCAGCGGAATGGACGCGAAGACGCCCAGCTGCATGAGCGCCATGGCCAGGATGCTGGGCACGAAGTAGGCGGCGTTGGAGATGTTCTCCGTCTGCATCGTCTGCGGCTGGACGGTGAGCAGCGTCGGTGCGTTGCTGATGCGCAGGTTCATTGAGGCGACGACCTGGGTGACGACCTGCTGGAGCGCGGTCGTGGCTGTCTGGCGCGACGGATCGGTGATGAACGTAAGGTTGACCGACTGACTGGCCGCGAGCTGCGCGCCGGCGCCAGCCGGGATGATCAGGACGCCGGCGAACTCGCCGGTTCGCATCTGCGCCAGCGCCTCATCGCGCGCGACCTGGTCGACTTCGAGAATCGACACTCCGCTGAAGCCGCTGATCAACTGAGCCGACACGGCCGAGTGGTCCTCGTCGACGACTGCCAGCGGGAAGTTCTGGGTGCCACCGGAGAAGATCGAGCCGAAAAGCACGATGAAGATCACCGGGAAGGCGAGCGTCCAGAAGAGCGCCGCGCGGTTGCGGTAGAAGCCCTTGATGTTGGCGATCGTGAGGGGCATGAAGCCACGCATGTCTTGAGT
>JARXKQ010000107.1 GCA_030271555.1 Chloroflexota bacterium
ACCGGTTGGCATTGGGCATACTCGGCAACTCCGCCGATGCCCTCGACGCGAGCCAAGAGGCGCTGATCTCTGCCTGGCGCTCACTCGGTTCACTGCGTGACAGCGCCAGTTTCGATCCGTGGCTGCGTCAGATCACCGTTAACGCCGCCCGGATGGTTGCTCGCAAGCGCCATGTGCGTGATCTCTACATCACGCATGAGGTTGTGGAGTCCGCCGGTTCCGGACGTTCAACGACAGCATCCATATTCGATCGCGCCTTCGATCGCCTCTCCGTGGAGCAGAGGGCAATTCTGCTCGAGCACCATCTGGAAGGTCGATCGGTGGTCGAGCTCGCAAATGACCTGGCAATCCCGCTGGGCACCGTGAAATCTCGACTCCACACTGCCCGCCAGGCTTTGGATCGCGCCCTACGCGAGATGGATCAATGACGGGCATTGACGACGGCGAGCTGCGTGCACACCTCGCGCGTAGGTCGAGCAGCCAGCTCAGCACGACAGAGCGAGACGCGTTGCTGCACGGGGTTGCGGCGCATCGCGACGGCCAACGTGCTGAGCGCCGGTCGATCAGGTGGATGGTCGCGCCCGCGGCGGCAACCGTCATTCTGGCGGTTCTGTTGTACCCCTTGCTCCTGGGCCTGGGTTCGCCTCCGACCGCGTCGCCGACCGAATCGCCTTTTGCGACTTCCTACGGGACCCCATCACCGAATACGACTCCAGGTCAAACACAGACAGCTGCAGCAACACCTTCCGAGCCCAAGGTTTACACCGCTCAGGAGCTCTCGGACATGATTGGTGACTCGGCATGGATAGGCCGGGTCGTGCTGGCCCGCGCCCAGATCAGCCCGATGTTGGCGCCGCCTCCGAATCGCTGTCGGCAGCCTATGGATCCATGCGAGATTGCGTTTCTGGCATACGTGACAGGCAAGAACGTGGTCGACATCGGCTGGCGGGATGCTCCGGTCGGTGAGGGCCAGCGTTACCACGGCTTGGGCGATGTTCGATGGCTGCAACTCGTTGGCTGGGACGTAAACCCTGGACTTTTCGCCTTCCGGATCGGCGAGACCGCTCAATACCTAGGGCCCGTCATGGACACCCCAAACGGTGCTCCGTGGCTTGTGAAGGATGTGCCCATTGGCGATGCCAATGCAGCTTCTGACGAGCTGTACGCAGTCGACGGCTGGCTACACGAAACAATCATTGCCGAGTGCCCGGCGCCAAACGACTCCGGCCCGGACACCAGCACTGAGTATTGGTGTGGGGGCAGCTTCATCGGTGGCGTGGATATCGCGGCGCCACAGGTCTCAAATGTGTTTGATCTGGGCGGATTGCATGTTCAATGGGGCGCTTACGAGGAATTCGCGCCTGATCCGTCGAAAAACCAAGGTCGCGGCACTGAACCCCGGCGAGGCATCTATCTCGTCAGGCAGATCGGATGCCAGCCTGTGACCGCGGGAGAATGCCCGGTGTGGCGGATGGTCGGCCGACTCTACTAGGCCCGGCCTTCGCCGCTCCCCGAGTGGACGATCGCAGTGACGATCGTGACGATGCCAAATACGACCAGGCCGATCAGTGCCCACGGGTACTGGCTGGCCCCAGCCGGGACCGGCGCGGCGATGACCTCGCCGATGCCCAGCGCGATCAGGATCAGCCCCCAGCCGGCCACGATCCATTTGGGCAGGCGCGGAATGAACACCCACGCGAGGACGAGGCCCAGCGTCAGCGCCGCGGCCAGCCACAGGACCGTGATGTCGATCTGACGCCGAACCGTCTCGTTCATCGCCAGCGCGGCGAGCGTCGAGAGGCCGGCGGCGGAGAGGCCGCTCACGGCCAGTGCGAACCGGTCGCGGATCATCAGACCTCCTTGAACTGCTCGAACGGTTGGCGGCAATTGGCGCAGTGATAGATCGCCCGGCACAACGTCGGCCCAAAGGCGTTCTCGAGCGTCGTGTTGCGCGAACCGCAGTATGGACACTCGGCAACGGGCATGACGGGCAGAATCAGCAGGTTGCGCGACTCGTCCTGGTGGCGCGCCGGTGGCGGCGCGAATCCGGCCGCTCTCAATGCCGCGCGGCCCGCATCCGTGATGCGCTCCGTCGTCCACGGCTCGGCAAAGCTGATATCGACGCTGACTTCGTCGGCGAACTCGCGCAGCCGCTCCGTGATCGACTCCTGGAGCACGTTGATTGCCGGGCAGCCGACGAACGTGGGCAGCAACTCAACGCGCACGCTGCCCTCGCCTACGGACACGCTGCGGATCACGCCCAGGTCGACGACTGAGATGGTTGGGATCTCAGGGTCGTGCACGTCGTGCAGGGCGGCCCAGACGACGCTCTCCAACGGCCTGGTTGAAAGCCCGACCATTACCACTCCACGCCCTCCTCGAGCTGGGCAACGGACGTGAATTCGTTCCACAGCCAGACGAAAGATTCGTGAGGCGTGGCGTGATCGCGCCCGTCCGCAGCGGGCACACCATCGGCTATGGGTCGGAGGTTCAAAGCGCAGAGTCGGGCGTTGGCCTCCGACCGCCAGCGGGCCGCGAGGTCGGCCATAGGTGCTGAAAGCACACCAGCAGCGACGAGCATCTCTTCACCCGGGAGCGGCGCGAACACCGACGTCGCGACAGGGCTCAATTGCTTCAGCGCGGACAACAGCTTGCCGCGCGGCTTGCCATGATGCGTGCCCAGCCGCTCGAGCCACGCGTCGAGGTGCATCAGGTGGTAGCGCTCCTCGCGCCGGATCTTGCCGACGACGTCGGCCAGCGGCGCAAAGCTCGAGCGCGCCAGACCGGCCAGCCGGACGCTGTCGGCCGTGTCGTATAGCCAGCGCCGAGTGATCGTGAAGCCCCAGCTCTGGCGTGGCTGGTCCAAGAGGCGGGCGTGTCTGTATTCGTTTGGTTGGCGGTGGAAAGCCAGCCGGTCGGGATCCTCGCCGGTCAGCGCGGCGCGCAGCTCGTACAACAGGCGGGCGTGACCAATCTCGTCCTGGGCGAGCGACGAGAACGCGACGTCTTCCTCGAGCATGGGCGCGATTCCGGTCCACTCGGAGTCGCGGAAGCCGATCACGAACTCGTCGTCGGCCATCGTCAACAGCAGATCGGCGATCGCCGCGCGCAGCTGCGGATCGAGGCCGGAAGAGTCGAACTCGGGCAGGTCGGGCTGGATCAGCTGCCGGGTCGGTCGCCTGGTCTCGGTGGTCATCTCTGGGCTCACTCAGCGCTCTCTGCGGCCCGCTTCTTGGCCGCATCGAGCTTGTCGCGCATTACGTAGCCGCCCGGCCGCTTGAAGGAGCGGTCGAGCGGCGGCTGGAGCAGATCCGGATCGGCCAGGTCGCTGATCTCCGTGCGCGGCACGACCCATAGCCGCACGCTCTCGTTGCGGCGGCTATAGAACTCGCGCGCGTAATGGGTGGCGAGCTCGCGATCGGGCGCGCGGACGTTGCCCGCGTGACGCATCGGCTCGCCGTCCTTCTCCTGGCGAAAGACCTCCCAGACGTCGGGATCGGCACCCGCGCCCAGCCTGCCGGCGTCATCGACGTGGCCTTCGCTGGGCGTCTTGTCGGTCGTCACGCCGGCGCCGGAGTCGCGAGGATCGTTTGACGGACCCACGCCGTCTGGTCGTGGTGGAGACGGCGGAAATCGAGCCGCTCCTGGCTCTTGGGTCCGTGGCCGGTAACAACAGTGCGCAGCTCCTGCCAGTCGGGCTCGGTGTAGCGCCACTCGCCGCTCGCTTCGTCGAGCTTCAGCTCCTTGTCGGGCGGGTAGAGCCCCACTTCCCACAGTCGCGGCACGTACGTCGAGAGGAACTCCTGGCGGAGCTGCTCGCCGGTCTTCTCCTTGATCCGCCAAAAAAGATCTCGATCTTTGGCCGGATCCGTCCTCGGGCCGTGCATCTGCATCAGCGGGCCCCACCAGCGATCGAGCGCTTCCTGGGCCATGTCGCGCTGCGCCTGCGAGCCGTTCATCATCGTCACGACCACGTCGCGGCCGTGCATGATGTGGACGCTCTCTTCCCAGCAGATCTTCTTCATGGTCCGCGCGTACGGGCCGTAGCTCGAGTCGCGCAGGGCCTGCTGGGCGACGATCGCCGCGGCGTCGACGAGCCACGCGATGATGCCCACATCGCCCCACGACTTGGTGGGGTAGTGGAAGACGTTGTGGAACTTCGTCTTGCCATCGAGCAGGTCCTGGTACATCTGCTCACGCGTCTTGCCCAGGTCCTCCGCCACGCGGTACAGCAGCTGGGCATGGCCACACTCGTCCTGGACCTTCGCGGTGAGCGCCAGCTTCCGCTTGAGCGTGGGCGCGCGCATGATCCATTCGCGCTCAGGCAGAACGCCCATCAACTCGCTGTTGGCATGCATCTCGACGAAGCGCAGGACGCTGGTGCGGTACTCGTCGGGCATCCAGTCACGCGCCTCCACCTTCTGGCCACCATGGACGTGTTCGACGAAAGCGTCGTAGCGCTGCTCGTGGGTCAGGTCGGGATCAGCGAAGAGCGGCGTGGGCCGGTCGTCTGGCGACAGGATGGGGGCCAGCGAAAGCGGATCGGTCATGGGTCTTCCCCCTCGTCAGTGGGCTTCGCCCAGGTCAGGGCGCGGATGAACAGGTCGGCATGCTGGTCGGCAATCTGGGCAGCCGTCAGGTTGCCGTCAGGCGAGTACCAGCTGGCAATGCCATTGAGCGCGGACAGGATCACGATCGCGGTCTGGGCGGAGTCGATCCGGCCGAACTCGCCCGACCCCACCCCCTGGGCAATGGCCTTGCGAAACAGGCCCTCGTAGTCGTCACGTCGTGCGGCGATGGTCGCCCGCCGCTCCGGCGAAAGGAAGCGCCACTCATCGAGGAAGACGGCCGCGTCCTTCTGGGCGCTGGTCACCACCGCGACGTGGGCGCGGATCATCTTGCGCAGCTTGCGCGCCGCCGTGCGGTCACTCGCGGCGATTGGTCCGACTTCGGCGTTGAAGCGATCTGCCGCGCGCACGACGATGGCCCACAGGACGTCTTCCTTCGACGCGACGTGGGCGTAGAGCGAGCCACCCTGCATGTCCAGCGCGTGGGCGATGTCGCGCACGCTCGTAGCCGCGTAGCCGCGCTCGCGAAAGAGCGTCGACGCGGCGTCCTCGATCTGCTGCTTGCGTGGAGTATCGGTCGTCACGGCGGCCGAATTCTAACTAACGGTTGTTAGGCAGGTCAACCGCCCCGTTTCTGGTGATGAGTTGTAAGCATATGCAGAGTGGAATGGTGCTCATATAACGTGGCGTAGCGTGCTAGTCTCATGCACATGCGCAGGCATACGACACTCAACCTTGACGACGAGCTAGTTGCTG
>JARXKQ010000108.1 GCA_030271555.1 Chloroflexota bacterium
ATGCCTACCGATCGCAGGTCCTTGATTAGCGGCTGGGTAGTGGCCAGATTGCGTAGCTGACCGGCCAGGTAATCGCCTACGTCGCGGGCGTTGGTGATTATTCGCTCGTCATCCATGACGTCGAGCACCGCAAGCGCGGCGGCGGCGGCGACGGGGTTGCCGCCGAAGGTCGAGAAGAACTCGCCTTGGGGTGAGAACTGCCGGGCCAGTTCGCGCCTGGTAAGGACCGCAGCGATGGGCATGCCATTGCCCATGGGCTTGCCGACGGTGACGATGTCCGGCGTGATACCCAGTCGCTGGTAGCCCCACATTGCGACGCCAGTGCGGCCGTGTCCGCTCTGGACCTCATCGGCGATCCACAGCGCCCCGGCCTCGTGCGTGCGGCGGACAAGGTCCTGCGCGACGGCCTGCGCCAGGTCGATGATGCCGTCGCTCGTCAGGACGGCGTCGAGGATTGCCGCGGCGGGCCGGTGTCCCGCGTCAATGAGAGAGTCGAGCGCGCGCGTGAAGTCATCAGGTTCTCCTGGACGCCACGTGCGAACGTGCGCCGGTTGCGCATTCGAGCCCCATTCCTCTGGCGTCAGCGCGTTGATCGCATCAGTGATGCCGTGGTAGGCCCAGTCGGTCGTGATGCCGCCACTCCCCGCGGTCGTGGCACGTGCGATGCGCCACGCGAGGTCGTTCGCCTCTGATCCCGAGTTGACGAACATCACGACCTCAAGCGCGCCGCCGGTCGTGGCGATCAGTCGCTCAGCAAGCTCAATGGCCGTCTCGTGCAGATAGCGTGAGTTCGTATTCAGGCGGCGCGTCTGGCGCACGATGGCCTCAACCACGCGTGGGTGCTCATGGCCCACAACCGGCACGTTGTTGTAAGCGTCGAGGTACCTGCGGCCGTTCGCATCGACGAGCCAGACGCCTTCGCCGCGAACCAGGTGGAGCGGCTCGCGATACGTGGGCGCCGTCACCGCAGGCCCGAATGCCTTTGCGCGTCGCTCGATCAGGCTTTGCACGCTCTGTCCCTCGCCGGGTTCGGCGCCACCCAGCCGTCGCCTGACTTCGTCCCAGCCCAGGGACTCGAACAATCGCAGGATCTTGACAGCCTGGCCGCGCAGGTGAGGCATGAGCGCGTCCGGGTTGTCGTAGAGCGCGACGCGCGATGCCGGGATCACCACGCCGGCGCACATCCGTGCCGCGACGAGCTCGCCCACGATTCTTCGCTCGTCCGGCTCGAGCGGGGTGACCTTCTCGTAGCCGTCGAGCGCGAGTCGGCAGACGCGGAAGAAGTCGTCGACGTCTTCCTCGCGTCCGTCAACGACCGTTTCGAGCACGGCCGCGAGATCGACGACCAGGGCCGACCATGACGCGTCGCCGAAGTCGACGATGCCGGTCACGCGTCCCGCGTCGTCCACCAGCGTGTTCGACGCGCAGTGGTCAGTGTGAATCACCTGGTGGCGCAGGGTCCGCAAGGTCGGCGTCGCTTCGCTTTCATAACGATCGAGGGCACGCTCTACCAACCCTCGCACTTCGGTGTCGGTGACGGCATCGAGCATTGGCCGCAACAGCAGGGCGTGTTGGACGTCCCAGAGCATCACGCGCGCGGCCGCAGGGTGCCAGAAGCCGCGCAGCGCCCGACCCACGCGGGCCGCCATCATCCCCCAGTCGCGAATCGCGTGGTCGCTCAGGCTGGATCCGCGCACCGACGCCCGACCTGGCAACCGGTCGTACATTCGCGCCCAGTGAGTCTGTTCGCCGCGTACGACGGCTGCTCGGTAGGTTCCGGGCTGACCCGGGAGCGGCGAGGGCAGAGCGACCGGCAGGCTTGGATCGAGTTGTGCGACTCGATGCGCGGCCTCGGCCTCCAGGTCCAGCTGGGCGGGATCCTCCGCCACATTTGAGATCTTGAGAACAGCTGGCTGCGCGCCGTCGATCAGGAAGGTCTGATCACGCTCACTGTCCACCTCGACGGCAGTTCCGGCCACCCCGAACTGTTTGCGCGCGACCACCGCGGCTTCTTGACCCGTAAACGCAGGACGGGCCGCAGCCAGAACACGGTCCGCGACGACAAAGGCCATGCGCTGAGGTTTATCCGCCAAGGCCCGGCGTGTGGGCGTAGGCCGACAGAGCGGGCTGGCCGCCTAAGTGGGCGTACAACACAGTCGAGCCGGCGGGGATCTCGCCGCTCCGGACCATGCCGACCAGGCCGGCCATCGACTTGCCCTCGTAGACCGGGTCGGTGATCATCCCTTCGGTCCGCGCGGCCAGCTGAATGGCCTCGATCGTCTGTTCATCGGGCACTCCATAGAGCGGGCCTGCATAGCCGTCGACCAGGGTGATCTCGTCGTCACGCAGGTCCCGCCCCAGATCGATTGCGGCCGCGGTCGCCCTAGCGATGCGCGACACCTGGTCGCGCGTCTTGTCGAGCGTCTTGGACGCGTCGATCCCAACGATCCGGCGATCGGACCGCCCCTCCAGAGCCGCGCCGGCAATCATTCCCGCGTGCGTCGAGCCGGTGACCGTGCAGACGATGACCGTGTCGAAGAACTTGCCGAGCTGCTTTTCCTGCTCGGCGACTTCCAGCACCCAGTTCGCGAAGCCAAGCCCGCCAAGCGGGTGGTCGGACGCCCCCGCCGGGATGGGATACGGCGTGCCGCCGGCATTGACGACCGACTCCAACGCATCCTTCCATGAATCGCGGATGCCGATGTCGAAGCCGGCTATGTCCATGCGGATGTCGCCGCCCATAATCCGGGTGAGCTGGATGTTGCCCACGACCTCGTAGCCGGGATCGTCCCAGTCGACCCAGTGCTCCTGCACAGTGACGACCTCCAGGCCCAGATGGCGCGCAACGCCGGTGACGGCACGGGTGTGGTTGGACTGCACGCCACCAATCGAGACGAGCGTGTCGCAGCCCTGCGCCAGGGCGTCCGCGGCCAGGTACTCGAGCTTGCGCACCTTGTTGCCGCCGAAAGCGATGCCGCTGTTGCAGTCCTCGCGCTTGGCCCAGACCTCGACCTTGCCGCCCAGCGCCGCGCTCAGCCTGGGCAGCGGCTGCAGCGGTGACGGCCCAAACATCAGCGAGACACGCGGGAAGTCCTCAAGCCTCATTCAGCACCAACCGTTAGCGTGCCGGGCCAAAGTCCTGCTCTTTGAGAATGACCCAGTCACCGAGGCCGTCGGCGGCGGCCGTGTCGACTCGGTAGAAGGTGACCACCTGGTGGACGGAGTCGCCGTTCGCGTCGAAGGAGACGGGGCCGACCACGGTATCGAAGCTAATCGTCGGATCAACGGCATGCGCGCGGACAGCCTCACGCACAGCTGTCGGGTCACTGCCGATTCCGCGCGCGGCGTCGAGTGACGCGATCACGATCTCCACGCACGCGTATGTTGCGGCGGTGTAGTCGTAAAACGGGCTGATAGGAACATCGCCATAGACGTCGCGGTAGTGCTGCTCAAATTCGGCCCGGATCGTACCCACGGTCGGATGCGAGACGTACGAGCCGTTGGCGGCGGCGCCGGCCTGCGCGATGAACGAATTGGCGGTTGCCCCCGAACCATCCCATAAGCCGTCCCAGCTGACGAATGGCCAATCGGCGTGACCTACCTGGATCATCGCCTGACGCAGCTGGGGTGCCCCGCCATCTGTCAAGCCGCCGAAGAAGACAAGGGTCGGCGCCATCCCGGCCGCGGTAACCGAATCGAGCAATTGGACGGCGTCCGCTCCGGGATTCAGCGCACGCCTCGTGACGGTTCCGCCGAGTGCCTCGAACTCGCGCTGGAACGAGTCGGCCACTCCAACTCCGACCGGCCGCGTGTCATCGACGACGAGGGCGTGGCTCGAGTGCAGATCGTGGTAGGCAAACGAGGCATCTGCGGCGGCTTCAATATCATCGGCTGCAGGGAGTCGGATGTAGTTGATCCGAGAGGGGAACTTCGATCGCAGGTCTAGCGCGCCATCGCGCGGCTTGGTCAGGCCCGGGTCGGTGTTGGCCGGGCTGCAATGGAGCAGTCCTGCAGCGTTCGTGATCGGAATCTGTTGTTCTGCGATAGACGATGTGCCGCCACCGATCATGGCGACGACGAACGGATCTGCAACGAAAGAAGCCGCATTAGAGGCTCCCAGCTGTGGATCCGGGTCGCCACCCTCAGTGCGAATGGCGATGCTCAGATCGTAGGTAGTCGTGGCGTCGTCCGACTGCGCATCGGCAACGGCGAGCTCTGCGGCGTGTTGAAGGGCTTGCCAAGCTTCCAGGGACGGCATCGTCAAACCGATCTTCCATTGGCCGGTCAATGGTGCCGTCCCTCGCACAAGCCACACCGATGCAAAAGCGATCACGGCCGTGCCCGCAATAGCGGTCAAGAGCACTCGCCGGCTCGGCCCACGGGATGGATGGGCAGCTGGGAGACCGGCGCGTACGGCGTAGACGTCGATCGGTTCGCTGATCCCCTTCAAGCGACGCCGGCCACGAGGCTCAAATGTCGCCTCGATCATCTGCAGGGCGAGCGCGCGAACCGTGCCGCTGACGAGGACATCGCCTGCTTCTGCGAGCGCACAGAGCCGCGCGGCCACGTTCACCGGTTGGCCGACGTAACCCTCCCTAGTTTCCAGCGTCTCACCGGCGTGGATGCCAATGCCAACTGCAATCGGCCCGTCCGGACCTGCCTCCTGGGCGCCTGACCGATCGACTACCGCCAACGCGCAGCTGAGCGCTTCGCTTATCGAACCGAAGACGACATAGAAGCTGTCGCCTTCGGTCTTGATCTCCGCACCGTCATGCTCGGCGACTGCCGTGCGGACGACTGCCCGATAACGATCCAGAAGGTTTGCTGCTACGGCCGGCCCGTGCTTCTCGACATAGGCCGTATAGCCACGAAGATCGGCGAACATGAATCCGCGGGTCGCTCCACCACGTACCCGCACGATTGTCCCGGCCGACGCGTCGTCGTTGACCATCTGCCGTCGATCCTACTTGGTGGCGTGGCGTCGGGAGTTCAAGTAGCGACGGCGCCTTCAACTAGCAGCGGCGGCCTTGTCGAGGTCGAGCAGCACTACGACCAGGTCTTCCACATCGGCGTTGGTCATGACCACGACCACGTTTCCGCTGACAGCCATGTAGAACGCAAGCGCGACGTAGCCGGGGATCATTCCGACGTGGCCAAGCGCCAGGGTCGCATTCGGCCACGTTCCGCGCTCGATCCCCAGGCCGTAGTCGCCGGTACCGAGGTCGAACATTTGGCTGGTCAACTCGTCGCCGACCACAGCGCCGCTGCACAGTGCGTACAGCCACTGCGCAAGGTCGGTCG
>JARXKQ010000109.1 GCA_030271555.1 Chloroflexota bacterium
CTGTCGTTGCGCCACTGAGTGGTGGACGGCTAGGATGGTCGAGGGCGCCCTGCTGGACCGTTATCGGAACCGGCGGCTCCCGCCCAACCCGAGGAACGTGCGATGACCGACGAGCACGCTCGGCCCGACTTTGCTCAACTAAACGGCTGGGATCGACCCTATGAGGTCTTCCATCGCCCCGAGGTTCCGGCATATACGGGCGTCACCCTGTCTTTCTGCAACCGGCCGCTGGTCGAAGACCCAGTCGAACTTGCCCGGAAGGCGCCCGACGTGGTGATTGTTGGTGCGCCGGTGGACGAGGGCGTCAGCTACCGGCCCGGGGCGCGGTTTGGGCCGCGTGCCATCCGTCAGGCGTCGTATACGCACGGCGGCTACTCGCTCCAGCTGGATATTTCGCCTTTCGAGCATCTATCGGTCGTCGACGCCGGCGACGCCAATGTTGCGCCAGGGGCGATCGACCGCGGCCACGCAATGGTTTTTCGCAAGGTGCTCGAGGTCGCGCGAACCGGCGCGATACCCATCGTTCTTGGCGGCGACCACTCCATCACGTGGCCGTCGGCGAGCGCGGTGGCGGAGGCGCGCCATCCGCACAGCGTGGGCATCGTCCACTTCGACGCGCACGCTGATACAGCGAACGACGACTGGGGTGTGCTCGCCGGCCACGGCACGCCCATGCGTCGACTCATCGAGTCAGGCGCGATCGATGGGCGCAACTTCGTTCAGGTAGGACTGCGCGGCTACTGGCCGCCGCCCGCCGTCTTCGCGTGGATGAAAGAGCACGGACTGCGCTGGCACCTTATGCGCGAAATCGAGGAACGGGGTGCGGAGGCCGTGATCGACGACGCAATCGCTGAGGCGCTCGACGGCGCCGACGCGATCTACCTGTCCATCGACATCGACGTGCTCGATCCGGGCAACGCGCCCGGTACGGGCACGCCCGAGCCGGGCGGCATGCTCACTCGCGAGCTGCTGCGCGCGATCAGGCGCATCGTCGGCAAGGTGCCGCTAGCGGGCATGGACATCGTCGAGGTGTCGCCGCCGTACGACCACGCCGACATCACCGCCGCGGCTGCGCACCGGTGCGCCCTCGAGGCGATCAGCGCGCTGGCGGTGCGCAAGCGTGACGGCTTGCCGGTGCGCTTCACGCCCTCCGATGCGACTCCGCCGGAGGCCGGCCAAGGCGTTCGTGCAACAGGGGCAGGCGGCTGACGAGCGCCTGGCCACAGGGGACCCGTGGCGCCGATCTGGCGCGCTACTACGACCTGGATCTGCTTACCGATCCAGGTGACCTGGCGCTCTACCTGCGCCTGGCGGCTGAGGCGCACGGCCCGATCCTCGAGCTCGCGGTAGGTAGCGGCCGGCTGGCCGTGCCGTTGGCCGCGGCCGGCCATGATGTGACCGGCGTCGACAACGACGAGGCAATGCTCGACCGGGCGCGCGCCAAGTGGCAGCAGAGCAGCGCGGCCGGCCGCCTTACTTTGATCCAGCACGACCTGACGACGCTGGCGCTGGCGCAGTGCTTCGCGCTCGTTGTTGTGGCGCTCAACAGCGTGCTGCTGCTCAACGGCCGCGCCGCGCAGGAACGCGCCCTCAAGGTGATGCGCGCCCACCTGGCGCCCGGTGGCCGCGCGGTTGTTGACGTCTGGTTGCCCACAGCCGACGACCTCGCGCTGTACGAC
This sequence comes from Chloroflexota bacterium, assembly GCA_030271555.1. Lineage (GTDB taxonomy): Bacteria > Chloroflexota > Limnocylindria > Limnocylindrales > CSP1-4 > JALYGJ01. The sequence continues at coordinate 1,680 of JARXKQ010000109.1, forward strand.
GGGCGCAGGGCGCTCGAATGGTTGCGCACGGACACCGAAACCGGCGAGCGCGTCGCCAAGACGACCATCGCCAGTTACAACACCGCGAAGCACACCGCGACGCTGACCACCATCTTCGACGCCGCGCGCCTCGACGAGGCTGAGCGGCGCATCACTCGCGAGGATGCGATCACCTTCATCACCAAGGACGATCTCGTCGCCGCCGCCCGCGCTGCCGGGCTGGAGCCGGAGACGATCGCCGGCGACTACAACCTGAGCCCATGGACCGAGGCCAGTGAGCGAGTCGTGCTGGTGCTGCGTGATATAGAGTCGGTGGGTGGCCGGACCTCAATCTGACGCGCAGATTCGCCTGCTGCTGGTCGAAGACATGCCTCAGGTTGCGCAGTACATCCGCAACCTGCTCGACGCGCAGGCGCGGATCAAGCTGCTCGAGGTCGTGACCGACGGCGCGACGGTGGTCGAGCAGGTGCGCGAGCACCAACCCGACGTGCTCATCGTGGACGCACTGCTCCAGGGCAAGATCAACGGTCTCCAGGTCGCCGCCGACCTGCGCGAGCAGGGCATGGACCTGCCCATCATCTGCCTCACCGTGCCGCAAAAGCCAATAGCGATCGGCGATGGCATGGGTGAGACCCGCGTGCTCGCGATGCCGTTCTCAGGCTTCGACTTCATGCACCTGCTCGAACAGATGCACAACGAGCACAAAGCGCTCGCCCCGGAGGCCGTGTCGCGTGTCTACGCGATGTTCGGCGCCAAGGGTGGCGTCGGCACGACCACGCTGGCCTACAACATCGGCGCGGCGCTGGTCGCGCAGGGCCTGACCGTCGCGTTGATCGACGGCAGCCTTCAGTTCGGTGACTTGCGCGGCCTCCTGCGCGTGCCCGAGGACACGCCATCCATCGTCAACCTGCCCACGAATCGCGTTCAGCGGGCGGACCTCCAGGAGGTCATGTATCACGACAAGTCGGGCGTGGAAGTGCTCTTCGCGCCGCCGCGCATCGAGCTTGCCGAGATGGTCACAGTGCGCGACCTGGAACGTCTCATATCGTTGATGCGCAAGGTCTACAACGTGGTGATCATCGATACCGCGACCACGGTCGACGACACACTGCTGGCGTATCTCGATGCGTCGGACGAGATGATCCAGGTGGTGACGTACGAGTGGCCGTCGCTGCAGCGCGCACGGGCCATGACCGACACGCTCAATGCGATCAACTACCCGACCGCACGGGTGCGCTACCTCGCCAACCGCGCGGACTCCAAGGGCGGTATGGCGCGCGATGACGTCGTCAAGCTGCTCGGCCGCCAGCCCGATTTCGAGGTTGTGAGCGACGGGATCCTCGTGCTCGACGCGAACAACCGCGGCGAGCCGTTCATCACCCTGGGTCCAAAGCAGCACGTCAGCAGCGATGTCGTATCGATCGCCAAGGCGCTGGCGCGATCCATGGCCGATGAGCATCGCGCGGCGGCCGACAATGCCGCTCGTCGGGCGCGTGAAGCCCAGCAATCCATGGTGGAGCAATGAGCGACCGACGCGCCGTCGGCTTCTTCGACTCGGGTGTGGGCGGCCTGACGGTGTTGCGCGAGGTCATTCGCCGCCTGCCCAACGAGTCGACGATCTACATCGGTGACAACGCGCGAGCGCCGTACGGCCCGCGTACCGACGAGGAAGTGAAGCGCTTCTCGGCGGAGTGCCTCGACGAGCTGGCGTCGCGCGACGTCAAGGCGATCGTCGTCGCCTGCAACACCTCGTCCGCGGTTGCGCTGCCGGACCTGCGGCTGCGCTACAACATGCCGCTGCTGGGCGTGGTTCGACCTGGCGCCACGGCTGCCGCTTTGGCGACGCGCAACCGGCGCGTTGGCGTGATAGGCACCGCGGCGACGATCCGCTCGCATGCCTACTTCCAGGCGATCAAGGAAGAGGATCCGTTCGTCGAGGTGATCGAGCATGCGACGCCCGACCTGGTGCCGCTCGTCGAGGCCGGTCGCTTGGAAGGGCCGCTCGTCGAGGACGTCGTGCGTAGATCAATCGCTCCGATTACCGACTCTGACTGCGATCCGGACACGCTGCTGCTGGGCTGCACGCACTACCCGCTCCTGGCTTCGATCTTCCGCGACATCGTCGGCCCCGATGTGGCCGTCATCGACACCGCGACCGCGACCGCGAGCGCGCTCGCCCATCTCCTGGAGATGCACGACCTCAACGCGCCGGCCGGTGAGCCAGCGCAGCACGTGCAGCTCACCACGGGCGACGTCGCCGCGTTCGAGGTCATCGCCGAGCGGCTCTTTGGGACGGATTTCACCCAGGTCGAGCGGGTCGCGGTCGCTGGCGCCGCGTGACGACAGCCCAGCGGCGTCGCCGTGCAGCGCGCTCGTCGCGGACGGATGCGGCACTGGGTCTGGGTCTGGCCGCGGGCGCGGCCGGCCTGGCGCTCGCCGGGCGCTACCTCGCGCGGCGCGCGCGGAGCACCGGTCATTTGGGCCTCGTGGATTGGCCGCGCGTCGAACAGCTCGCCGTCACCCGGCTGAGAAAGGTGCCCGGCGCGCTGACGCGCAACGAGCTTGCGGCCGCGCAGGACGACTACGCCCGGGCAATGGAACGGGTCGTGCCGCTGCTGGAGGCGCGCCTAGGCCAGCCGCTGCCGGGTGTGGTCGAGCGTCATGCCGTGGTCGATCGGCCCGATTGGGCGCGCGCCAACGTCACCACGTTCGCGGCACTCGTCGATCGCATCGAGCCGCACCTGCTCGCAGCGAGTGGCGGCCGCAACAGTCGCTCCGGCTTGGCCTCGGACCTGGCCAAGATGGCCAACCGGTTCCTCACCACGCAGCAGCTGGGCTTCCTGCTGGGCTACATGGGGGCGCGGGTGCTGGGCCAGTACGACGTTGCGCTGCTATCCGCCGAAGCGACGCCGGGCAACCTTCTTTTCGTCGAGGAGAACATCCGACTCACCGCTGCCGCCCTGGGCATCAAGCCATCCGAGTTCCGGACCTGGATCGTTCTCCATGAAGCGACGCACGCATTCGAGTTCGAGGCCAACGACTGGCTCCGCCCGTACCTGCGCGATCACCTGGAGCGACAGCTGACCGGCGTGCTGGATCAAGCCAAGTCCATCCAGTCGGACGGCCTGGTTGGCCTCGCGCGGCGCGTGCGCGACGCCCAAGACAACCCAATTGCCGCGTTCCTCTCCCCGGAGCAGCGCGTCCTCTTCGAGGAGACGCAGCGCGTAATGAGCCTGCTCGAGGGGTTCAGCGACTGGGTCATGGACGAGGTTGGCGCACAGGTGCTGCCTGACGTGGCGGGCATCCGGTCGCGCTTCGAGGCACGCCGCGCACAACGCCGGGGCGCGTTCGATCGTTTCGTGGCGCGCATCACCGGACTCGACCTGAAGCTTGAGCAGTACCGGCGGGGCGAGCGCTTCGTCGCCGGGGTGGCGGCGCACGGTGGCCAAGAGGCGATCGACGCGCTGTGGCGCGGACCGGCATCACTGCCCAGTGACGCTGAGCTCGCTGACCCGCAGCTGTGGGTCAACCGCGTCGTGCCCGGCGCCCTGGCGCGTTCAGCGTGACACCGATGCGCCGGAGCGGACCGGA
>JARXKQ010000110.1 GCA_030271555.1 Chloroflexota bacterium
CGCTCGTAGAACTCGAACGCCGTGCGCGTGTAGTAGTCGAGGCCGCGCACAAGCAATGGCGCCGGCGTGACGGGAATGCTCAGCGCCGCGAGGTGGCTCAGCAGGCCATCCCAGTGGACGCGACAGGCATCGCACAGGTAGTCGGCCATACGCGGTGAGTCGGCCAGCAAGGCGATCGTTCGCTCGTTCTTCGTATCGAGCACGCGCAGCGGGTTCTTGGCGAGTCGGTTGCGCTCAAGCTCGGGCAGCTCGGCGGCGAACCGGTTCATGTACTCGACCAGCGCCGCGATGTAGCGCGGCCGGCAGTTGGAATCGCCGATGGAATTGAGGTGCAGGTCGACGTTGGCGATGCCTGCCTCGTGCAGGAAGCGGTAAGCCAGCTCGATGATCTCGGCATCGACCGCGGGTCCCGCATCGCCGATCGCCTCGACGTCCCACTGCCAGAACTGGCGGTAGCGTCCCGCCTGTGGCCGGTCGTAGCGGAACATAGGCCCCCACATCGTGAGCTTGACCGGCTGCGGCAGGGTCTGCATGCCGTGCTCAACGTAGGCGCGGCAGATGCCGGCAGTCGGCTCCGGGCGGAGTGCCCATGGATCCTTGTCGCCACCCGGGGTGCGAACGCGGAACAGCTCTTTCTCGACGATGTCGGTGACTTCGCCCACGCCGCGCTCAAAGACCGCGCTGTCTTCGAACATGGGCGTTTCGATGGGCTGGCAGCCATAGAGCGCGGCAAGGCGGCGGGCGTTGTCCTCGAGCCGACGGAACACCGCCATCTGGGCGGGCAGCAGGTCACGGGTGCCGCGCGGCGCCTGAAACTTGGGCATGGCGTTAGGTTAGCGAGCGTGACCCACTCTTCGGGGGCGCCCAACGCCGGCGAACGTCCGACCGACCCGCCCTACCGACTCATCGTCTGGCCCTTCCTGCGCCGGCTGGGCGCCCGCTTGATCATGCCCAGCTGGCTCGCGATCACCATCGGGTGCTGGATCTTCGCGTGGCGGCCGCTCGACGCTGCCGAGCTCGCCCACGAGTTGGCCCACGTCCGCCAGTGGCGCGCCAACGGCCTGCGCTTCATCCCGCGCTACCTGGGCGAGTCGCGCCGCGCGGCCGCGGGCGGCGGCGATCGTTACCGCGACAACCGCTTCGAGGTGGAGGCGCGCGCCGCCGCGGAATCTGTCCTGAGGTCAGCCGCTAACTGAGCTCGCGCTGGACCGCGTGCACGTCCTTGAGTTGCTCGATGCGCGACAGGACGAGCGCCAGCTGAGCGACTGATGCGACCTGGAGCGTGGCCTGGATGGTCGCTGTGTGGTCGGCATTGACGCGCACGTTGGCGGCAATGATGTTGACCTTGTTCTCGGCAACGACGTTGGTGATCTCGTTGAGCAGCCCCTGGCGGTCGTAGGCGTCGACGCGGATCGCGATGGGGTACGTCTGTTGGGCGTTGGCCTCCCATTCGACGTCGATCAACCGCCCGAGTTCTTTCTCGTTGACCACCGTCGGGCACGTCGTCTGGTGCACCGTCACACCGCGGCCACGAGTGATGTAGCCCACGATGGGATCGCCCGGGATGGGGTGGCAACAATTGGCGAAGCGGATCATCAGGTCGCCCACGCCCTTGACGCGGACACCGTCCGTCCGCGTGGCGCTGGGTGGCGCCACCTGCGGCAGTACCTGCTCATTGGCGTCATCGACCACCTCGAGCCGCGCCACCACCTGTTGCGCTGAGACCGCGCCGTAGCCGATCGCCGCGAAGAAGTCGTCAACGCTGGCCAGCTTGTACAGGTCGGCCATCTCCGCGATCCGCTCCGGGCCTAGCTTCTCGAGCGACGAGCGCGCCAGGCGACGCAGCTCGCGTTCCAGTGCCTCGCGGCCGTGGACGATGTTGACCTCGCGCTCCTGGCGCTTGAACCACTGGCGAATCTTGTCCTTGGCGTGGCCGGTGACGACCTTGTCCATCCAGTCGCGCGATGGCCCGCGCGCCGCCTTGGTGGTGACGATCTCGACGATATCGCCGTTGTTGAGCTTGTGGTCGAGCGGCACGAGGCGGTTGTTGACCTTGGCGCCGATCGTCGAGTGGCCCACGTCGGTGTGGATGCGGTACGCAAAGTCCAAGGGCGTCGAGCCGGCGGGAAGATCCTTCACATCGCCGCGCGGCGTGAAGACAAAGACCTGGTCCTGGAACAGGTCGATCTTGAGCCCTTCGACAAACTCGGTCGCGTCCGACACGTCGCGCTGCCAGTCCATGAGCTGGCGGACCCAGGCGAGCTTGGCGTCGTAGCCGCGGTCAGCCTTGCCGCCTTCCTTGTAGCGCCAGTGGGCGGCGATGCCCATCTCGCTCACCTGGTGCATCGCGTGGGTCCGGATCTGGACCTCAAGCGGCTTGCCGTCAAGCGCGATGACCGCGGTGTGGAGGGACTGATAGCCGTTCGCCTTGGGCACCGCGATGTAGTCGTCGAACTGATTGGGAATGGGCCGCCACATGCCGTGGACCACGCCCAGCGCGGCGTAGCAGTCGGGCACCTCGTCGACCAGCACGCGGATGGCGTGGACGTCGTAGATCTCCGACAGGTTCGCGCCCTTGCGCTGCATCTTTTTCCAGATGCTGCTGATGTGCTTGGGCCGCCCGGACAGCTCGCCCTTAAGGCCGGCCTTGGTGAGCGCGTCGCGCAGCACAACGATGGCGCGCTTGACGTAGGCCTCGCGTTCCTTGCGGCGCGTCTCGAGCTGCTCGGCCAGGCGGCGATATTCGGCTGGCTCGATCACCTTGAATGCCAGGTCCTCGAGCTCCCACTTCATCTGCCAGATGCCCAGCCGCTCGGCCAGCGGCGCGTAGATCTCCTGCGTCTGGCGCGCGATGCGCAGCTGCTTCTCCGGCGACAGTGCGGCGATGGTGCGCATGTTGTGCAGCCGGTCGGCGAGCTTGATCAGGACGACGCGGATGTCCTCCGCCATCGCCAGGAGCATCTTGCGGATGTTCTCGGCCTGCTGCTCCTCCGTCGTGCGCGACGAGCCGAACTTGCCCAGCTTGGTGACGCCTTCGACGAGCTGCGCAACGTGCGAACCAAAGCGCTCCTCGATGTCGCTGATGCCGAAGTCGGTGTCTTCGGGCACGTCGTGCAGCAGCGCCGCGACGATGGCTTCTGGGTCGAGACCCAGCTCGGCCAGGGTGCGCGCCACCGCCAGCGGATGGCTGACATAGGGCTCGCCGCTCACCCGCTTCTGGGCGCCGTGTGCCTCGATCGCGAACTGCCACGCCGCCCGGATGCGCGTCAGATCCGCGCTGGGATGGTGGGCGGCAAGCGCTTCCTCGAGCTTGCGCTCCGACGCGTTGAGCGCGCGCCGACTGAACCCGATTGAAAGGGCGCCGGTGATGCGCTGACGCGGCCCCCCGCCTGCAGCGCGCTCCTGCGGGCGGCTCAGGGGCTCGATCGACATCGAGCATCCAGTCTACCTTGAAGGGTCTGTGCTTCCGAGCACCACCTGACCGGGTCGCCTGCGCGCAGCACGCTAAAGTTGGCCGGCTGTGACCTCTTCTGCGCGCTCGATCTGTTTCGCCCTGGCGGTGCTGCTTGCCGCCTGTACGAGCGCGCCTACGCCTACGGCGATCGCTTCATCGACGCCGACTTTCACACCCACCCTCATCGCGTCTCCAACCGCGAGCCCGATCACCACCCCGGCCGGCACTCAGACTGCCAGCCCGAGCGCTACCGCGACTCCAGCGGCCACCCCCGCAGCGACTCCGACCATCACGCCGGCCGGCACTCTCGCCACCCAGCTCGATGCTCGGCTCCGCCAGGTGCTCGATCAGCAGCGCACGACGCTCAACATTCCCGGCATTTCAGCGGCCATCACCTTCCCCGACGGTTCAACGTGGACGGCCGCGCTGGGTATGGCGGAGGTCGTGCCGGCCCGGGTGGCGACGACGTCGACCCCGTTCGTGGTCGGCTCGATCAGCAAGACCTTCGTCGCCGCCGCCATCCTCCAACTCGTCGACGAGGGCGCCCTTGCGCTCGACGATCCGCTTTCCGACTGGCTGCCCGACTACCCAAACGCAGGCCAGATCACCTTGCGCATGCTGCTCAGCCATACCAGCGGTGTGTTCAACCTCTATGAGTCGCCCAACTACAACCGACTCGTCGTTAACCGCGTGCATCGCACGTGGACGCCGCAGGACGTGCTCGCCAAGCTGGCCGGCACCCCGTACTGCGCTCCGGGCGCGTGCTACCACTACAGCAACACCGGTTTCATCCTCCTCGGACTTGTGATCGAAGCGGAGACCGGCAAGCCACTGGGTCAGGTGTACCGAGAGCGCTTCTACACGCCGCTCGGCCTGGCTTCGACCTATTTCCAGGGCGATGGCCCGCCACCGTCGACTTCGGCGCGCGGCTACCGCAAAACCAAGACCGGCAACGTCGCCATCGATGACGGCAGCAACTATCGCCCCACACAGTCGGAGGGCACGGTCATCTGGTCGGCCGGCGGCATCGTCGCGAGCGCGCGCAACATCGCCACCTGGGCACGGGCGCTCTACGGCGGCGATGTGTTGTCCGCGCAGTCGCTGGCACGGATGACGGCCTTCACGTTCCACCCCGAGCCGCAGGGCGGCTGGTACGGCCTGGGCACGCGGATGCGCAGCTTCCAGGGCATCAACATGGAGGGCCACACGGGTACCTTGCGCGCCTTCAATGCCGCCATGTGGTACCTGCCGTCGCTCGATCTCACGGTCGTCGTCATGACCAATCGGACCGGGATCGACGCGAACGCCATCACCGACGCGTTGCTCGCGGTCGCGGTCCCGGCGATCCCCTAAGAGCGGGCGTACCCCAGGTCGCGCAGCGTCTGACCGGCGATCGCGGGCTCGTCCCAGGGAATCGGGCCGTCCTTTGTCGCGAGGGTGGACTCGTGGCCCTTCCCGGCGAGCAGCACGATGTCCTTTGGCTGCGCAATCTCGAAGGCCCGGCGGATGGCCGCGCGGCGGTCAGGGATGACCAGCAGATTGTCGCCGCGCGTCATGCCGGCGGCCAGAGCGCCCGCGGCGATCTCCTCGGCAATGGCGGCTGGATCCTCCTCGCGCGGGTCGTCGGCGGTGACGATCACGATGCGCGAGTGTTCGGCGGCCGCGGCGCCCATCATTGGCCGCTTGGCGATGTCGCGCGAGCCGGGTGACCCAAAGAGCGAGATGACACCACCGCCACGGGCAGCGGCCACGGGCGCCAGCGCGGCAATCGTCGCGGCCAGGGCGCCCGGGGTATGTGCGAAGTCGAC
>JARXKQ010000111.1 GCA_030271555.1 Chloroflexota bacterium
CAGCTGCAGCCGACCCAAGAGCCACACCTCCGCTTCGCCCGCGGGCTGACGACGGTTGCGCGCGAAACGCGGGTCGGTCAGGTCGGCGCCGCCGATTTCGATGCCTACTTCCGCCGCGCCGATAGCTGACTTCTTGGCCTCGAACTCGATCTCGCCGCGGCTTGCCAGATCCAGCAGCGCGGCTGAGAAGGATTGCCGGAGCGGCGCGCGGTCGATGTGCGCGGCCAGGGCCGGGGTGACGCCCTCAGGTGGGGCGGACAGCAGGATGGACGGATCGTCGAGCGATCTCCCCGCTGTGGCGGCGCGCCACCGGATGAGCGCCATGGGCCCCACGATCAGCGCGAATCCGAGCAGGGTCCAAACGAGGAGCGTCACGACGCTTTGAGTCTACTCACCCGGGTGCGCACTGGAGCTCGTCGCCGCGCTGGCGATCAGCCTCGATCAGTTCGCCTGAAGGTGCTCCTCGATCCAGGAGAAATCCGATCCCGAGCTCCCTGCGGGGATCAGGTCCGTGTGGCTGTCGAACGATCCATGGACGAGGGTCCCGGCAAAGGGCCACGCGATCGGATACTCCGGGAGATCCCCAAGGCACATCAAGTCCTCGGGGATTCCTGGTCCCTCGGACGTCGCGGGCGTCAAGACGATCGTGACACTCGAATCTGCCTGCGCCTGCCAGGTGCCGGACACCGCCACGTCCCAGGCCACGTCGCCGGTGGTCCACTCCCTGGCGCATCCCTCGCCAACGAACTTATAGTCCTTGCGGTAGACGTAGCTCGCAGTCCCGGTCAGTGTGCCATCCGCCCCGCCGATCGCGGTGACCGTGCCCGTCTGATGGATGACGGTGTGGATCACGTGCGCGCCATCGTTGTTGGTTACGTCGGAAGATGACTCGAACGTTCCGCTGATCTGGATCGAGCTGGTCGAGAGTGACCCGGGCGCAGTCGGGGATGAGTTGGGCGTGCTGGGGGCGGTTGGCCCGCTCGTGGGGCTGGTGGCCGCGGTCGGGGCCACAATAGGACTGGCAGTCCCGCTCGGGGCCGATGCGCACCCCCCGCCGATCGCGCCGATGACCATCGCCAGGGCCAACCCGCGCGAACGATATGTGGGCCGTGAGATGCGCATTTGTGGGCCGACGATACAACCCGCGCGCCCCTGAGGCTACGGCGCCTAGACTCCACCCACAAAGTGAGGTAACCAATGCTGCGAGTTCGATCCGCGTTCGCCAGTTTCTCGACTGACGACATCCACAAGGCCAAGCGCTTCTATGGCGAGAAGTTGGGCTTGGAAGTCCGCGACACGCCCATGGGCATGCTCGAGATCGTCCTGGGCGCGGACCAGCACGCATCGATCTACCCCAAGCCCAACCACGAGCCGGCGTCCTACACCGTCCTCAACTTCATGGTGCCCAACATCGAAGAGGCGGTCGACGACCTAAAGGCCATGGGCGTCCACATGGAGCACTACCCGGCCAGCCCGCAGATGAAGCAGGACGAGAAGGGCATCGCGCGCGACCCGCAGGGTCCGGCGATTGCCTGGTTCAAGGACAACGCCGGCAACATCCTTTCGATCATCGAAGACCCCGCGCTGGAGTAGTCCACTGGCCGCCCAAGTGGCGGCGATTGGCAATGCAGTCCGCGCCAAGAGTGCGGTAAGTGCCGCTGGGCAGAATAGGTCGACCGAGGGGATATCCTTACAGAAAGCCATCTGTAAGGAGTCGGTAGGGAACCATGGAAGTGTCGGCGCGGATGACAACCAAGGGCCAGGTGACCATTCCCAAGTCGGTCCGCAGGGCGCTGCAGCTCAAGGAAGGCGATGCGGTGGTCTTCAGGGTCGAAGGCGACCGGGCCGTCCTCGCGCGCACGCCTGACCTCCTGGAGCTCGCAGGATCAATCGATGTGCCGGCTGAGGTGGCGGCCATGAGCTGGCCCAACATCAGGGGCGAGGCGTATCGGCGCCAATGGCTCGCCAAAGAGCGTCACAGCAGTTGACGGCGCTTATCGACACCAACGTGCTGGTGCGTCATCTCACTGGACAACCAGCAGCCCAAGCGGCGGCGGCCACGCGCTTCCTGGCGCAGGAAGCGGAGTTGATCCTCGAAGACCTGGTCTTCGCGGAGGTGGCCTACGTGCTCGCATCCGTCTACGGGGCGAGCGCTGCTGATGTCGCAGCAAGCCTGCGAGCGATCCTCGCCTTTCCTTCGATTCGGGTTCGCGATGCGGACCTGCTTCAGCGGTCGGTCGAGGTCTTCGAGTTGCGCAAGGTGGGCTTCACGGATGCTTACCTGATTGCCGCCGCCGAACGCAGCGGGGTAGGGGTGATTGCGTCCTTCGATCGTCAGATCGATCGCGTAACTACCGTGCGGCGCCTCGAGCCCGCCTGAGGGTCCGGAATTGACGCTTTGACGTCATAACGCTAAAGTGCCATGATGGCGAAGAGAGCGACGGTCTATTTCGAAGAGGACATTCACAAGGCGCTGCGGCTGAAGGCTGCGGAGACAGACACGAACATCTCCCAGTACGTCAACAACGCCGTTCGTGAGGCCCTGGCCGACGACGAAGAGGACCTCGCTGCATTTCGCGAGCGAGCCGACGAGCCAACACGCCCATTCGAGGAGTACCTGGCCGAGCTGAAGCAGCGTGGCGAACTATAGGGTCGACATCGCGCGCGCAGCAGAGAAGGAGCTCGACGAGCTACCGACCAAGGATCGGGACCGCATCAACGTCCGCATCAGCGCCCTCGCCAGCGATCCCCGTCCGTACGGCTACGAGCAGTTAAGCGGCGAGAAGAAGTATCGGCTCCGCCAGGGCGACTTCCGCATCGTCTACGGCATCGATGACGCGCAGTCGGTCGTTACCGTGATCAAGATTGGTCATCGCCGCGACGTCTACCGGTGATCAAGCTCGACGACATAGCCACGCTGCGGCTGCGCAACCAGCGGCTGGGGCTGGCGGTGCCTAAGTTCGACACGCCTGAAGAGGTGGTCGGCTGGATGGGTGCCGTGCAGTCGCAGGAGTACGCGCTGGCGAAGTGGTCTGTGGGTCAAAGGCTGGCTCAGGCGTCACAGTCGGCGGTCGAATCGGCCATCGCCAGCGGCGCCATTCTGCGCACGCACATCCTCCGGCCCACGTGGCACTTCGTCTTGCCGCGCGACATCAGATGGATCACGCGGCTGACGGCGCCGCGTTGGGCGCAGGTCCTCACGCGGCGCAACATGCAGCTGGGCCTTGAGCCGCGCGACGTGGAGCGGGCGCTCGACCTCATCCGCGGGGCACTCGCCGGCGGCAAACACCTGACGCGGCCCGAACTCGGGGCGGCGCTCGCGCGCGGCGGCATTGACCCGGCCGGTCAACGCCTGGCGTTCCTCGTCATGGCGGCCGAGACCTCGCTGCTTGTCGCGAGTGGCCCGGGCCAAACATACGCGCTCCTCCCGGAGGATGCCGCCGCTCCCTTCGATCGCGACGCGTCCCTGGCAGAGCTGACGCTGCGCTACTTCACGTCGCACGGGCCGGCGACGATCCGCGACTTTGTCTGGTGGTCGTCGCTCACCGTCGCTGACGCGCGGCGCGGAATTGCCGCGAACCTCACCCTGGAGAGACTGACCGTTGATGGCACCGACTACTACTGGGCGGGCGATACCTCCGACGGACCGGATGACGACCCGCCTACCGCGCACCTCCTGCAGGGCTTCGACGAGTACATCGTCGGCTACGCCTCACCCCGGGAGCCGATCAACCTTGGCGGCCACGGCCCACACACGGCTTTGAACACGCCGTCCTGGTTGAACGCGTTCATCATCGACGGCCAACTCTGTGGCTGGTGGCGTCGCGTGCCCGGGAAAGGAGACCTCCGCGTGGAAACCAGACCGCTGCGCGACCTGAGCAAGAAGGAAGAGTCGGCCCTCCAGGAGGCGGTCGACCGCTATTCAACCTTCACCCATTAACCTGCCGCTCATGGCCGACGATGACGTCAAGATCCTGGTGCTACGCGAGATAGCCGCCGGGTTCGACACACATGACCTGGACCGGATCATGGCCCACTTCACTGACGACTGCGTGTTCGAGGCGCCGCGCGGCCCGGAGACTTTCGGGCGGCGTGTCGAGGGTTGGGCAGCCGTTCGCGCCGCGTTCGCCGACCGCTTCGCGGGCATCCCGGACGTCCGCTACACCGACGACAGCCACTTTGTCGCGACAGATCGGGGCGTGTCCGAATGGCTGCTGAGCGGCACGACCGTCGACGGGACGCGCATCGAAGTGCGCGGCTGCGACATCTGGACCTTCCGCGGCGACAAGGTCGCGCTCAAGAACTCGTTCTGGAAGATCCGCGCCTAGTTCGACCAGATGCCCAGGCCTGCCTCGCGGGCGTTGCTTTCGGCCTGCTGGAGTGCCTTCTGCCAGTACGTGTCCGGCGGGTAGCGCTTGACGTCAGCCATACCCTCTTTGGCTAGCTCGAGATTGACCATCACCCAGCCGATTGGGCCTGGGCCAGTCGGCAGCCAGACGTAGCGGAGCAGTCGGCCGAACTGGTCGGTGTCGGACGTGTCCTTCTCCAGGATGACCCGCTCGCCTTCGACCAGATCCGCGTTGGCCTGGGTCGCCTCCGGGCCGAGCGGCTCGCCGGGGTTGGTGTCGTGCGCGATCTCCGGGGCATCGATGCCGATGTAGCGGACGCGGTACTCCTGGCCGCCGATCTCGACGTGGATGGTGTCGCCGTCAACGATGTACGTGACGGTCGCCTCTTGGGTCTCGCCGTGCGGCTGGAATGGCGGTGGTGTCGGGTCGAAGGGAGGCGCGAATGTCAGGGTCGGCGTTGGCGCGGCGCCGGGAGTCGTACTTATGGGCGTCGCGCTGGGCACAACGACCGCTTGGCAGGCAACGAGCAGCGCGGCCGCCAGCAGGCCAAATAGCCCTGTCACGCTCATTTCCCCGGAGACTAACCTGCAGTCGCGAACACCAGCGCCCTGCATTCGCGAAACGGGAGAGGAGACACTCGGGGTGAGCATCACCACACGTGGCCGCGCGCTGGCTGTTCTGCTTGGCGGCGCTGCCGAGGGCTTGGAATCGGGGGCTGACGGACGACTTAGACCAAGCGGCGACGGTATGGCCGACATCGCGGCGGTAAGAACCGCCGCGCAACCAGGAAGGGCCGCCGCGGCGCTACTCCAGCAGCCGGTCGGCGGCGAGTGCCAGGCGGACGATCGTCTCTGGC
>JARXKQ010000112.1 GCA_030271555.1 Chloroflexota bacterium
TCATGCCATGGGTCTTCGTGGTGCCGGCGCTGCTGCTGCTGATTGGCTGGCTCGTGTACCCGACAGTCGTGACGATCTACGCGAGCTTCTTCGACAACGCGGGCGCTTTCACGCTCGCGAACTGGGCCGGCCTGCTATCCAAGGACAGCCTGGGCATCCTGTTCAATAACGCCCTCTGGCTGGTAGTTGGCACTGGCGGCGCGGTGATCCTGGGCCTGGTGATCGCCGCGCTGTTTGATCGCGTGCGCCTCGAAGCAATGGCCAAGACATTCGTCTTCCTGCCCCTCGCGATCTCGCTCGTTGGGGCGTCGGTGATCTGGCGCTTTGTCTACACGAGATCATTCACGCCCGGCCAAGCGCAGTACGGATTGCTGAATGCAGTCTGGACCGGGCTCGGCCAGAAGCCGATCGACTGGCTCCGCATGGATGACTTCCACGTCAACACGTTCCTGATGATCGTGATCTTCATCTGGCTCCAGACGGGATTCGCGATGGTCGTCCTCTCGGCGGCCATCAAGGGCGTGTCCGCTGAGGTGCTCGAAGCAGCCCGGCTCGACGGCGCAAGTGAGCGCCAGATCTTCTTCCGGGTGATCGTGCCCATCATCAAGGGCTCGATCCTGGCGGTGATCACGACGATCGCGATCGCCGACCTCAAGATCTTCGACATCGTCTTCGTCATGACCGGTGGGCGATTCGACACGAACGTGGTCGCCAATCAGATGTTCATCGAGGCGTTCCAGTTCGCCAACGACGGCCGGGCCGCCGCACTGGCAACGGTGCTCTTCATTGCCGTCCTGCCGGTCATGTACATCAACCTGCGCGGGCTGCGCGAGCAAGGAGTGGGCCGATGACCGCGCCAACCAAGGCCGCACCACGAAGCGTCGGCCCCCGCACCGCATGGGTTCCGGTACTGCTGCGGAGCCTGCCGGTCAAGGTCACGGTCATCGTGATCTGCGTGCTCTGGTCGGTCCCGACCTTTGGCCTGTTGGTGAGCTCGTTCCGGCCGGCCCAGGCGATTACCTCTACGGGCTGGTGGACGGCACTGCTCGACCCGCTCAAGGTGGGCCAATGGACGTTCGCCAACTACCAGCAGGTGCTGGGCGGCGAGGGCATCGGCGACTCCTTCATCAACAGCCTGATCGTGACTCTGCCCTCCACCGTCATCCCGATCACCATCGCCGCATTCGCCGCGTACGCGTTCGCCTGGATCAGGTTCCCAGGGCGCGGGATCCTGTTCGCAATCGTCGTCGGCCTGCTCGTCGTGCCCATCCAGATGTCGCTCGTACCGGTGCTCCAGGCATACTCCAGCCTGGGCCTGAACGCCTCGTTCCTGGGCCTGTGGCTGGCGCACACCGCCTTTGGCCTGCCGCTCGCGATCTTCCTGCTCTACAACTACATCAGCCAGCTGCCGCGCGACCTGTTCGAGTCAGCCGCGATCGATGGCGCATCACACTTCCAGGCCTTCACCCAGATCGTCGTGCCGCTGTCGATCCCGGCGATCGGTGCCTTCGCGATCTTCCAGTTCCTGTGGGTCTGGAATGACCTGTTGGTCGCCCTCGTATTCCTGGGCGTCAGCGAAGGTCAGCGGGTGCTGCCGGTTGCGCTGTACCAGCTGGTTGGCAGCCGCGGCGAGGCATGGCACGTCCTGACCGCGGGCGCGTTCGTCACCATGCTCGTGCCGCTGATCGTGTTCCTGCTGCTGCAGCGCGCATTCATCAGAGGGATCCTGGCCGGCTCAGTCAAATGAGCGCGGAGCGACTCATGGTCGCTTTCGCAGGTACGGCACTTCCCGACGATCTTCGAGTCGCGCTCGCCGGTGACGCGTACGCCGGGGTGACGCTCTTCCGCCACTGGAATGTCGCGTCTGTCGAGCAGCTGCGCGAGCTGACCGGCGCTCTCCAGGGCGCCGCACGCGTCGGGCCGCTGCTCATCGCCACGGACCAGGAGGGCGGCCAGCTCAACGCGCTGGGCGACGGGCCAACGCCGTTCGCCGGCGCCATGGCGTTGGGCGCGGTCGCGGACGAAGACCTGGCGGAGCGCGTCGGCGCGGCGACCGGGCGCGAGCTGCGGGCCCTGGGCGTGAATGTGAACTATGCGCCGGTGTGCGACCTCGCCACAAACCCACGCAATCCGGCGCTCGGCATCCGTTGCTTTGGCGATGATCCCCAGGCCGTGGGGCGCCTCGCGGCGGCAACGGTGCGCGGACTTCAAAGCGCGGGCGTGGCGGCAACGGTCAAGCACTTTCCCGGCCTGGGCGACGCCCCGGTCGACACGCACCACGATCTCGCGGTCGTGGGCACCAGCCGGGACCAGCTGGAGTCGCGCGAGCTGGTGCCCTTCCGTGCCGCGATCGCCGCTGGCGCGCGGTTGGCCATGGCCGGCCACATCGCGGTGCCGGCGCTCACTGGCGATGCGAGTGTGCCGGCGAGCCTGTCACCGGCCGCACTCCGCGGCGTGCTGCGCGAGGAGCTGGGTTTCGACGGCCTGACCATCACCGACGCGCTCGACATGGCCGGCGTGCGCGCCATAGGCGACGCCGATCCCCTGGCAGCGGCGCTCGCGGCCGGTGAGGATCTGCTGCTGGGCACGCCGGTTCTGCCGCTCGTCGGTCATGCGCTGAGAGCGGACGATGACCAGGCACCGACTCTCCGCCTGGCTGCCCTCCGGCGCTGGCTGAGAGCCTTCGACCAGCCCGACCCAGGGGTAGTCGGTAGTGCGGAACACCGAGCCCTGGCAGACGAGCTTGCGCGGCGATCGATAACGCTGGTGTGCGACGATGCGGGCCTGCTGCCGCTGCGTCTTTCTGCGGAGCAGCGCGTCCTGGTGATCCAGCCGAAGCCCAACGACCTGACCCCGGCCGACACCACCTCGACCGTGCCCGCCGTCCTGGCGGCGGCCATCAGGCGCCGCCACGGCGCGACCGATAGCGCGTTGATGAGCGTCGAGCCAGACGCGACGGAGATCGCCGTACTGCGCACGCAGGCGGCCCGGGCCGACGTGGTGATCCTGGGCACGGACGCGGCCCATCTGCGGCCCGGACAGGCAGAGCTGGCGCGCTCGATCCTGGCACTGGGTGTGCCGTGCGTGACCGTCGCACTGCGCACGCCGTGGGACATCACGGCCTATCCGGAGTCGGCCAGCCACGTTTGCGCCTACGGCATCCTCGCGCCGACCATCGAGGCGCTGGCCGCCGCGCTGTTCGGGGAGCAGCCGTTCTGGGGCAACCTGCCGGTCGCGCTGCAGCAGGCAGTGAGGAGCTGAGACATGGCGTTGCACGACGAGATCCTCGAACAGCCCGCGGCACTGGCTCGCCTGCTCGATGCGGCACCCGGCGCATTCGCCGACCTGCGCGCCGCGTTGCGAGAACGGCGGCCGCGCTTTGCCCTGATCGCCGCGCGCGGCACGTCCGACAACGCGGCGCTCTACGCGCAGTACCTGTTCGCGGTGCGCAACTCGCTCGCGGTGGCGCTGGCCGCGCCGTCCACGATCACTCTCTACGGCGCCAGGCCGGATATGCGCGACGCGCTGGTGATCGGCATCTCCCAGTCGGGTCGATCGCCGGACATCGTCGCGGTCCTCGACGAGGCGCGCGGCCAGGGTGCGCTCACCGTCGCGCTCGTAAACGACTCGAACTCGCCGCTCGCCGCGGCCGCGGATCACGTGGTCGACCTGCAGGCAGGACCCGAGCGCGCCACCGCGGCCACCAAGAGCTACACGACCGAGCTGCTGGCGGTGGCGTTGCTGTCGACCGCACTTGACCCCGCGAACGAGCAGGAGCTGACGGATTTCGCCCGCCTGCCGGAGCTTGCCGCGGCGGCGCTACAAACAGAAGACGCGGCGCGGGACATCGCGCGCGGCCACGCGGCGCGGACGCACGGGGTTGTGCTGGGCCGCGGCTACGCCTACGCCACCGCGCGCGAGTGGTCACTCAAGCTGCAGGAGCTCGCGCAGCTGCTGGTGCAGCCCTACTCCACCGCCGACTTCGAGCATGGCCCACTGGCCCTCGCCGAACCGGGCTTTGCCGTGCTCGCGGTGGCACCATCCGGCGTGGCACTCGAAGGCCAGCTCGAGGTCCTGGAGCGGCTGCGAGCCGAGTTCGGGGCGAGCGTGCTGGTGATCTCGGATGCCGACGCGGCGCTCAGCATTGACGCGGGGCTGCGCCTCCCGGCTGACGTGCCCGACTGGCTGTCACCGGTGATCGAGATCATCCCCGGCCAGCTGTACGCGTACCACCTGACCCTGGCGCGTGAGCTCGACCCTGACCGGCCGCGGATCATCGCCAAGGTGACCGAAACCCTTTAGGACCCAATAATGAATCAGAAGACCCACACTCCGGGAACGAGCGTGGGTCTCCGCTGTGACGGTGAGATCCGGGCGGGCGGACGTGCACACGTCCTGCGCCAGGCCCAGTTCACGCTTTGTAGCCGGCCCTCGTGTCGCTGCTGATGTTGCCCGCGCGGGGCTGCGAATCGAGGTTGCTCACGCCGGCGGCTTGATCCGCGGTGATCGGCAGGACGCGCGACGATGCTCCGTCAGCAGTCCTCCGATATTGCCGCAATTTGCGGCGGTTGCGGTCGTTCGTCACGCTCGCACCTCGCTAGGAACCCATGGTACTCCCGCCTGCAAGCGTTTCAAGGCACCTGGTAGACGCGCACGTCGTCCACGGCGGCTTCAACCAGGCTGTCCCCGGCGCAGTCGCACGCCTCGAATGTCAGCCGCACGTTCTGGCCCGCATAGGCATCGAGCGGCACCGTCACCAGCTGCCAGGCCGCGTTGCGTTCGCTCGCGCTGCCGCTCGCGCGCCACACCTCGGCGCCGTCGACGAGCAGTCGCAGGTAGTCGGCCGATGTCGCGTTGGCGCCGTGCGCGAACGTGTAGCGAAATTGGACTCGCCAGCCGCTCGAGCTGGGTGCGCCCAGGCCGAACTGGGGCGACCGCACTGAGGTCATTCCGTCGAGGTCGGCCGTTGCGCTGGCCCCGCGTGCTGCGCCCGTGACGAGCGCGTAGCGCGCGCTGTAGCCATAGGCGCGCTGCTTCTGGCCCGCGCTCGTGCTGTTCTTCTGTGGAATCGCGCGTTGCCACGCCCCGCCTGTGGCGCTGTCGCTGTTGCCCGGGTCGACCTGCCAACCGCGCGCCGCCTCAAAGTCGTCGTCGATCGGCCCGCAGTGCGTGTCGTCGAGCCCGGCCGCGCGGTACG
>JARXKQ010000113.1 GCA_030271555.1 Chloroflexota bacterium
CTCCCAAGGAGCGCGGCCGCGACCGCGATCCGCCGCGCGTCTCTGGCGTGGATGGTGGGCGGCACGGGATGAGTTTGAGTCAGATGGACCAAATACGGCCAGCGATTAGCCGAGCTGCCTCATGTTTGTGTCAGATGGACGGATGTGAGCCAGCTGGAACAAGATCCGGCGATTTGGGCCGACGCGCGGACGCATGCCGTCCATTTGACGCAAACCCCGGCCGCGGGGCCACCCAATGACCCAGCTTGGGTCAGTCGCCGTCGTAGTGCTTGAAGATCACCGCGCCGTTGTGGCCGCCCAGCCCGATGTTGTCGCTCATCGCGTAGCGAATCTCCATCTTCTTGGCGGCGCCATGGACGACGTTGAGGTTGATCTCCGGGTCATCGTCGCGGTAGTTCGCCGTCGCCGGCGCGGTCTGGTGATAGACGCTCAGCACGGTGAAGACGCCCTCCACCGCGCCGGCCGCGCCCATCAGGTGGCCGGTCAGCGACTTGGTCGCGCTGATCGCCACGTCCGGGGTGTGGTCGCCGAACGTCGCCCAGATGGCCTGCGCCTCGCGCAGGTCGCCCAACGGTGTGGATGTGCCGTGCGGGTTGATCAAGTCGATCTCATTGGCCGGCACCCCGTGACGCTCCAGCGCCTGGATCATCGCGCGCCGCGCGCCATCGCCCTTCTCAACCGGCTGAATGAGATCCCACGCGTCGGCGGCTGAGCCGTAGCCCACGACCTCGGCGTAGACCGTCGCGCCGCGCGCTTTGGCGTACTCGAGATCCTCGAGCACGAGCGCGCCAGAACCCTCGCCCAGCACGAAGCCGTCGCGCGTCTTGTCAAAAGGCCGCGAAACCGTCTCGATGCCCTCGCCGTCGCGCGGCTTGCCCATGCCGCGCATGTTCGAGAAGCCGATGTAGACCATCTCGTGCAGCGGGTTTTCAGTCGCGCCGGCGATCGCCGCGATGAAGTCGCCGCGGCGGATGCCCTCGGCCGCCTCACCAATGTTGTGCGTGCCGGTCGAGCACGCCGTGACGATGCACATGTTCGAGCCGCGAATGCCAGTCTCGATCGCGATCTGGCCAGACGCCGTGTCGGGCAGCATGTTGGCGATGAAGAACGGCGAGACGGTGCGCGCGCCGCTGGCGTGCCACTTCTCGAGGTTCTCCATGAGCAGGTACGGCCCACCGCCACCAGAGCCGAAGTAGACGCCGATGTCATCGCGGTTGTCGTCGGTGACTTCCAACCCGGAGTCAGCGAGCGCCATCTTCGACGCCGCGACACCCAGGACGACGTTGCGGTCGGTCCGGCGGATGGCCTTGAAGTCCATCCACTTGGTGCCGTCGAAGTCGTTCACCTCGCCGCTGATCTGGGCCTCATAGGGCGTGGGGTCCCAGCGCGTGATGCGCTTGAGGCCCGTTCGGCCATTGATGAGGCTGTCCCAGACGGCGTCCTTGTCCTGGCCGATGGGGCTGATGATGCCGAGGCCGGTGACGGCGACGCGGCGGTTGAAGTCGGGGCGACGGATTCCCATGAGGCTCCTTAGGTGAGGTCGGGCATGGCGAAGCGGTCGGTGGCCGACTGCTCATCGACGGCGACGGATTCCGATTCGGGGTTGATGCGTTTGATCAGACCGGTGAGGACCTTCCCGGGGCCGACTTCCACGAATCGGCTCACTCCCCGCGCGGACATGACCTCGACCGCCTTAACCCAGTCGACGCCGCGGGTGAGGTGCTCGACCAGCTCGGCGCGGCACTCTTCTGCGGTCGTGAGGGGCCGTGCGTCGGCGTTCGCAAGCAGAGGCGCTGCGGGGTCATTGAATTGGACCGATGCGAGGACATCGCGCATCGCGTTCGCGGCGTTGGCCATCAGGGGCGAGTGGGCGGCGACGCTGACCGGCAGCACGATCGCGCGCTTGGCGCCCAGCTCCTTGGCTTTCTCCGCGGCGCCTTCGACTGCCGCGCGCTCGCCACTGACCACGATCTGGCCAGGTGAATTGCGATTGGCGATGGTGAAGACGCCGAGTTGTTGCCCCGCGGTCTCCAGCGCGTTGAGCTGGTCCTCGGGCAGGCCGATAACCGCGGCCATGGAGCCGTCTTGCGCAGACGCCTGCATTTGCTTGCCGCGCTCGCGGACGAGGCGCACGCCGTCGGCGAGCGAGATGACCCCGGCCGCGACCATGGCGCTGTACTGGCCCATCGAATGGCCGGCGTAGAAAGTGGGTGCAGGGAGCGAGTCGAGCTGCTCATCGATCGCGCGTAGATAAGCAATCGAGCAGGCGAGGATCGCCGGCTGCGAGTTGACCGTCAGGTTGAGCGCGTCTTCAGGACCGGTGAAGGCGAGGTTTGAGATGGCCTCACCCAGGGCTTCATCGGCCATCTGCCAGACCGCGTGCGCGGCGCGCGAGGACGCGGCGAGAGCCTGGCCCATGCCAACGTATTGGGAGCCCTGTCCAGGGAAAACGAACGCAAAAAACACTGCGCCCAAACCGTAGCAGGGCAGGGCATTTGCGCTGGGCGAATGCATGCAATCATGCACGTATGTCCGATTTGCCCGATGGGGCAGACGACCGCGATCTGTCGCCTGCGGTGATCGCTGCCCGTGACCAGATGCAGAACCCGCGCCAGCTGTCCGATCGCATCGCCATGGGCCGCGCGTTGTGGCGCGACCTCGTTGTTGGTTTCGCGGCCCAGCTTGCGCAGCTTGGCCTGGGCTTCGCGCAGCTCGCCGCGCTGTACGCGATTGATGGCACGGCGACCCTCACGGTGGCCGACCTCGCCGAGCTGATCGGGCGGTCGCCGTCGGCCACCTCGCGCCTCGTGTCAGAGCTCGAGAAGCGCGGCCTTGTCGAGCGGCGCGAGGAGGTGGCTGACAGGCGCCAGCGCCAGATCGAGATCACCGCGGCGGGTCATGCGTTGCTCGCCGAAGTCGACGGCGCTCGCGCCGAGCAATTCCTGTCCGTGGTGCGGCCGCTCCCCGCGGCGGAACGCGCGTTGGTAGCGATGGGCGTGGCCGCTTTGTCTTCCCGCGCTCTCACTCGCCGCGGGCGCCTGATCAAGTCCTAGTGCGCGATGCACCCCCGCGTGTCGGCGGGACTGGTGCTCGTGAGTGCCGGCGCGATCGAATTCGAGACTGAAATCGGCGATAACGCGTAGCCGATCTGCGGGTCGCTCTGCGATCTCGAGAAGGTCACGCCACCGACTTCGCCACCGGCGATCAGCAGCGGCCCGCCGCTGTCGCCCGGCGCTACGTCCTCGCGCAGCTCGATGATGTTGCGCTCTTCGAGGTTGGTGCCGTAGATGTCGCGCCCCACTGCGTCCAGCTCGCGGCTGACTACGCCCGGGATTGTGCGCAGGCGCCCGCCGCCGGTGTAACCGAGAGCGGCTGTCTGCTCGCCGCGCGGCGGCAATTCCGACGCGAGCGTGAGTGGCACGAGGCGGACATCCGGCTCGTACAGCAGGGCGATGTCGAGCTCGGGGTCATACAGCACCACTTCGGCTGCGTACCGCTCGAGCTGGCCGTCGAACGAGATCCAGACCTTGTCCGACCCCGCGACGACATGCGCGTTGGTCACGATGTGGTGGGCGTTGACCGCGAAGCCGGAGCCGGTGATGAAGTCGCCACAGGCCGTGGCTTCGACGCGGACCGTGCTGCCCGTCGCGTCGGCTACGAGCGTCTCCGCTAGGGCTGCGGAGGGCACGCCGGCCGGCAGGTCAGACGCGGGCGGCGGCGCACCCACGAAGATGTCCGGCAATCCGGCGGCTTCAACCAGCTGACCCAGCTGAGCGGCCAGCACGATCGGCGAGGGAAGACGCGAATCGAGTGCGCGCAGGATGGTTGACTGGCGCGCCTCGATCGACAGTCCGGCAATCTGGACCACGCCCAGCAGGCCGCCCAGCAGCCAGACCATGAACAGGCCGCGCACGAAGCCGAATGCCGCGCCGCCGCCTGCATCGAGCCCGCCCAGAACGCCACGACCCATGCGCCCCTTGAGCCGGCCGCCGATGACACTGCCGATGCCCTGGCAGATGAGCACGATCGCGCCCACGGCTACGACCACGATGGCGGTGCGAATCAGGAATGACGCGTTCGCGACGAATCCATAGATGAACGGTGCCGCCACAACGACGAGCCCCAGACCGATCAGGAAGCCGCCCAGCGCCAACGCCTGGACGGCGAGACCCGATCGCCAGCCGAACACGACGGCGACGGCGATCAGAACTACGGCGAGCGCATCGACGAGGTTGAAGGTCATGCTCGCCAGCCACTCACCCGCTCAACCTCGATCCGTATAACCGGCCGCGACTCGAGCTTGTGCGTCGCGTACTGCTTATAGCGCTCGCGCAGCAGGCCAACCGCGAGCGAATGCTCCGACTCTGAGATGTCGGTCGGCTCCACCACCGTCGCCGTCCCTTCCAGGCGGACCCAGGCGAGACGAGACCAGTCCTCGTCCCAGCGATCGACAAGCACGGCAACGCGCGGGCGTGGACCTATGTCGCGTACGCGCGCGAGGCTGTGTGGATCGGCGACTGACTTGCGCTTGTCGTCCAACGCGGAGTAGACGACCAGACCTGTTGGCGTGTCGCGGAATGCGAAGGCAATCGGTACCGGCCGCGCCCGACCGTCAGCGGCGAGCGTCACCAACGTCGCCCGCCGGCTCTCCTCGAGAAGTTGCCGCTGCGCCGCGTCGAGCGTGCTACGCCTCGGTGATCGTCACCGACTTGATCGTCACCGGTTCAGTCGGGCGATCCTGCGCGCCGGTCTTGGCGGTCGCGATCTTGTCGAGCACATCTTCCCCGGACGTCAGGCGGCCGAAGATGGTGTAGCTGGGGGGCAGGCCGTAGTCGGCATGCATCACGAAGAACTGGCTGCCGTTGGTGTTCGGGCCGGCATTGGCCATCGCCAGGATGCCGCGGTTGTAGCGGCGTGCGACGGGCTCGTCATCGAAGCGATAGCCCGGGCCACCGCGACCGGTACCGGTGGGGTCGCCGCCCTGAACCATGAAACCTGGGATGACGCGATGAAAGATCACGTCGTTGTAGAAGCCGTCGCGCGCCAGGAAGACGAAGTTGTTCACTGTCTTGGGCGCGTCGCTCGTGAAAAGCTCAGCGGTCATCGTGCCCGCGCTCGTCTCGATCGTGGCGCTGTAGCTGTGCGCCGGATCGATCTG
>JARXKQ010000114.1 GCA_030271555.1 Chloroflexota bacterium
CCCTCCGGCTGACTGGGAAGTATTCGAGTTAGCTGCTGGGGCTTGGGCTTGCGCCCGGGTTGGCGCCGTCATCGGGACCCCACCACATGCCCGGTCCGTGCATCCCGCCGCCCGGACCGTCCTGGCCCATCACGAACCCGTGGCCGACGCCCGGGCCGCCCAGGCCGCGCAACTGGTCAAGCGTGATCTGACCGTCGTTGGCGATGCTGTCGAACGCGACCCGCAACGGATCGTCGGCGGGCAGCTGATTGATCTCATCCTGGGTGATCACGCCGTCCGCGACCATGCTCTCGATGAGCGTCCGGCGCGCTTGCATGTCGGTCTGCTGCTGGGCGATCTCATCCTGCAGCCCCTGGGTGATCGCATCTGACTGAGCCTGGGTGATAGTGCCGTTGGTGACGAGGTCGGCGAGGACCTTGGTGAGCACGTCCTGGCCGGGGTGGCCCTGGTGGCCATCGGTGCCGGTCGTTCCCGGCGAGGGGCTCGGGTCAGCGCCGACGATCGTTCCCTTGGCCGCATCGAGCAGCGATGGTGCCGCCATCGCAACGGTGGCGCCGGCGATCAACAGAAAGCCTGCGATCGGGAGCCAGAGGAGTCTTTTCATTGCCAGAGTTCCTCTGTGAAGTTGAATGCTGTGCATCGTCGGCGGTAGGTCTGGGCCGAGCCTGTCGGAAGGCTGGTGATCGGCTGTGAATCACCCACCGCGGAGGTATTCGATAAAACTTTGTTCACTGACTTGACATGGGCTGAGCGGTGTGCGAAAACCATGTTTGTCAACTGACTTGGCAAAGTCTTTCTGCGTCCGGTGGGCCAACCGGCGCCAGATGAGAGATGACGCACCAGGTCATGACCGAAAGGTGCCCTTGGCGGTGCTGCCTGAAAAGGCGACTCATCAGCAAACGCGCACGTTCAATCAGCAGCTGGTTTTGCGCGCGATCTATGACCGCAATGAGACCAGCCGGGCCGAGCTCGCCCGGCTCACCGGCCTTACGCGCACGTCCGTGTCGGCGCTCGTAGGCGAGCTGTTGCGCGACGGACTGGTCGAAGAGACCGGCACCGGCCCATCCACCGGCGGCAAGGCGCCCATTCTGCTGCGCGTTCGATCCGACGCGCGCCACCTGATCGGCGTCGACCTGACCGCGCCGGCGTTCTCCGGGGCGTTGGTCGACCTGCGCGGCAGGATCGTCCGCTCCATTCGTCTACCCCTCGACGGCCGTA
Organism: Chloroflexota bacterium; assembly: GCA_030271555.1. GTDB lineage: Bacteria > Chloroflexota > Limnocylindria > Limnocylindrales > CSP1-4 > JALYGJ01. Next base: position 1,219 of record JARXKQ010000114.1, read on the forward strand.
ACGGCGACGAGGCGGTCCAGTTGGTGATGACGCTGATCGACTCGCTCACGAGCAGTAATGGCGCCAGTCCGCTGCTCGGCATCGGCATTGGGGCGCCGGGCATCATCGACTCGCGCAAAGGCACCATCCGCTGGGCGGTCAATCTCGACTGGGCCGATTTGCCGCTGGGCCAGCAGGTCGAGCAGCGCTACGGCCTGCCCACCGTCGTGGTCAACGACAGCCAGGCCGCCGCCGTGGCCGAGTTCACGTTCGGCGCGCCCTCGCGCCCGCCCAACCTGGTCGTCGTCCGAGTCAGCCGGGGCATCGGCTCGGGCATCATCCTCGACGGCCGGCTCTACCAGGGCGATGGCGCGGGAGCGGGCGAGATCGGCCATGGCATCTTTGGTGAACCAGATCGGAACCTGCAATTGGAACCGTGTCGCTGCGGCCGCGTGGGCTGTCTGGAGACGGTCGCCAGCATGCACGCGATGGTCGGCTTTGCCAGGCAGCTTGATCCGTCCATTACCGATGGACCGGCGCTGGTGGCGGCGGTTCGCGCCGGCAACCCTGACGCGCGGCGGATCGTGGTTGAAGCGGGACGGCGGCTGGGTCAGGGCATCGGTTCATTGATCAGCGTGCTCAACATCAACCAGGTGCTGCTCATCGGCACCGCGACCGCGCTCGGCGACGAGTGGCTCAACGCAGTGCGCGATCAGGCGAAGGCGTCTGCCTTGCCGCAGCTGTCGCGCGAGACGCGCATCGAACTGGGCGCCGCGCGCGACGAAGACGACGTGCTGGTCGGCGCGTCTGCTTTGCTGATGACCCAGGAGCTGGGTCTGAGTCTCGCGCGATGATCAGCCCCGCACCCACGCCTGTGGCCCAGCCCGGTCGAGCGACCGCGGCCACCAACATGCTCACCGTCGGCATCGACGTTGGCGGCACCAAGACGTCGTGCGTCGTGACCGACGCGGACGATCGGCTGCTGATGCACGAGGTCGAGCCGACGCACGCCGACCAACTGGCCGAGCAGCTCGCCGCTTTGGCGCAGCGCGCCGTGGGGCGCATTGCCGCCGATGCGAGCGGCACCATCGCCGCGGTCGGCGTGGCGGTGCCCGGCCGGGTGGAGACAAACAGCGGCCGGATCGCGCTCGCCGTCAACCTGGGCGGCCGTGATCTTGACCTGGGCCCGGAGCTCGAGCGCGCACTCGGCATCCCCTGCTTCGTCGAACACGACGCTCGCGCCGCTGCCATCTGGGTCAGTGCGCAGGACAACAGCGCCGCTGATCTGGCGTATCTCGCGATAGGAACTGGCGTGTCGACCGGCATCGTGCTCAACGGTCAGGTGCTGCGCGGCGCCAACGGTCTCGCCGGCGAAGTGGGCCACGTCACCGCCGATCCTGGCGGTGCGCTGTGCGCCTGTGGCTTGCGCGGCTGTCTCGAGGTTGGCGCGGCTGGACCGCACATCGCCCGGATGGCACGCGCGGCGGTCGCGTCGGGCCGCCCGACGACGCTCCCCGCAGAACCAACCACGGCCGATGTCTTTCGTGCCGCGGCCGCCGGTGACGCCCTCGCGACAGAGCTCGCGCAGGACGTCGCTGAGCGCCTGGCGCGGGCAATCCGCGCCCTCGTTCTGACGCTGGGCGTCAACCACATCGTGATCGGCGGCGGGGTAGCCGCGGCCGGCGAGGCGCTGTTGGGCCCGGTGCTCGCAGCGATCGACGCCGAACGTGCCGCTTCCCCGTTGGTCGATGCGGCCTTCCGCGAGGCAACCGTGGAGCTGCTGTCGCCGCAGGCCGAGGCGGGGGCTCGGGGAGCGGCACACATCGCGCGTGAGCGCGTCAGCATCCAGCAGCAAAAGGGGGTGGCCACCCGATAGATAACAAGGAGGACGGCTATAGGACAATGCGCAAGCTCGCGCAAGCAGCAACTGAAACCCAACTCGAGGAGGAGTAATTAATGACCAAGAGGAACTGGTGGCTCACGGCGGTCGTTACCGTCGTGGTCGCCGCATGCTCCGGCACGACGGCCACGCCGTCACCGGCGCCGACGAGCCCGCCGAGTGCGACCGCCACGCCTAGCGCGACGAATCCGCCCGAAGCGACCCCCACACCCGGCCCGACGAATCCGCCCGCGGCAGCAGTGCCGACGGTGCCGACCGGCTACGCCGAGCTCGACGCGGCGCTGGGCGCTGATCAGCCCCTCAAGGGCACCAAGGTCTCGATCCAGACGCAGTGGATCGGTGGCGAGGGCGCGAACTTCGCGGCTTCATACGCCGACTTCAGCGCTGCGACTGGCATCCAGGTCGTGGTCGACAGCGTTGGTACGAGCCACGAGACCGTGCTCCGCACGCGCATCGAAGGCAACGACCCGACACTCAACATGGCCATGCTGGCCCAGCCCGCGGCGATCCTCGCCTACGCGGCTGATGGCAAGCTGGTCGACGTCAACTCGTTCATGACCGGCACCACGCTTGCCGATCAGCACCCGGCCACTGTCGGGCTGTACACCGATGCCGCGGGCCATACCTACGGCGTCCCGTACAAGGTCGACGTCAAGTCAACCATCTGGTACCCGATCAAGGCATTCGCAGCCGCGGGCTATGAAGTGCCGACGACCTGGGACGACATGATGGCGCTGGCGGACAAGATCATTGCCGATGGCAATGGCAGCCCGTTCTGCGTGGGCATCGAGTCGGGCACGGCCACGGGCTGGGAGGCCACGGACCTGCTCGAGGACATCATGCTGCGCACGACCAGCGTCGAGAACTACAACAAGTGGATTACCCACGAGTTGCCGTTCAACTCGCCTGAGGTCACGCACGCGATGGACCTGATGGCCAAGTACTACTTCACCCCCAACTACGTGCTTGGTGGCACCGACGCGATCCTGGGCATCCACCTGACCGATCCGATGGATCCCATGTTCCCCGGCACCCCGCCCGGCACCTCCAACAACTGGGACGGCTTTACGCCCGGTTGCTGGATGCACAAGATCCCGACCTGGTATGGCCCCGACTTCTTCCCGGATGTCAAGGCCAACCCCGGGTCCACGACGATGTACCCGATTGGCCAGGACATCGGCATCTTCTACTTCCCGTCGATCGACCCGGCGTACGGCACGCCAGCGCTTGGCGCAGGCGACGCCCTCATCGTCATCCAGCCGCCCGACGGCTCAGAGGTGTCCGATTCTGTGAAGGCGTTCGCCGAGTTCCTGTCGCTGCCGCAAGGCACCCAGCGCTGGATCGAAGCGGGCAGCGCAATCTCCGCCAACCAGACGACGCCGGCTGACTGGTATGCCGGTGCGTACAAGCTCTCCGTCGCGGCCAGCATCGTGAATAACGCCACTGGCTTCGGCTTCGACGCTTCCGACCTGATGCCGCCGCAAGTCGGCGCAGGTGCTGAGTGGACAGAGCTCTCCAACTGGATCGCAGCGGGCGGCGCCGATACTGCAGGCACTCTGCAGCGCATCGACGACGCCTGGCCCGCTCCGTAAGGGGTAGGCAAGCACTCGGACTGAACGTCCTTTTGGACTGACGTCCGTCCTCAGGGGCGCGTCGCTTTCGGGCGACGCGCCCCTGTACTATCGCTCGACATCTTTCCGAGAGAGGGAGCGGGAGGGGCTGGTGTCCGTTCGCACTGAGCCGGCGTCGAGGGGGCTGTCGTTCGGCGCGCTGCTGTTGCCGCTGGGAGCGGTGCTGAGTCTCATCATCGTCGGTGTCGGGCTGATCTTCCTGGCCGACAAGCACGGCGCGCAGAACCTGCTCGGGTCCATCTACGACCTGATGGGCAACTCCGCTGCGGCCAGCGCTGTGCGCAACGGCGTGGCCGACCAACTGCTCGCCAAGCTCACGCTCGCCGGAGTCGCGCTGATCGCCGGCGTGGGCGGTATCTGGCTGCTTTATTCCACGATCGCGCAGCTCGTCAGCTTGCTGCGGCCCAACCTGCGCGACCGGATCAT
>JARXKQ010000115.1 GCA_030271555.1 Chloroflexota bacterium
CGACCAGTCCGGCGAAGAACGGCTTCTCGCGGTGAACGGCGTAGTGCTCCTCGGCGAGCGCGCGGTCGGCGTGAGCCAGCTTCATGCCCACGATGCGCAGTCCGCGCACCTCGTAGCGGTCGACGATCTTGCCGATCAGCTGTCGCTGCACGGCGTCGGGCTTGATCAGGATCAGTGTTCGTTCGGTCACTGGACTCCCTCTAGCTCAGATGCAAGACGCGTTCGAGGCTCTTGGTGGTGCCGCGCGGCGAGATGACCGCCGCGGCCAGGCGATCGTCGGTGAACAACCTGGCGGCGAGGGCCTGAATCCCCGCCGGTGTGACCTCGTTGAGCTCCGTCAGCGCCTGGTCGAGCGTCAGCACGCGGTCGTGCAACGCCTCCTGGACACCCAGCCAGGCTGACAGATGGCGGCTCTCCTCGAGGCGCAGCTCAAGGCGGCCGCTCGCATAGGCCCGCGCGCGATCAAGCTCGTCGGTCGCGACCGGCTCGTCGACCATGCGGCGCAGTTCGACCAAGATCGCCTCGACCGCTGCGTCGAGATCGGCTGGGTCAACGCCGGCATAGACCTGCAAGGTCCCGCAGTCGGCGTAGTCGGTCTGGAAGGAATGGACGTCGTAAGTCAGGCCGGCCTCTTCGCGCAGTTGCTGGAAGAGTCGCGACGACGAGCCCTCGCCCAGGATGGTGTTGAGCATCTCGAGCGTCCACTGGTCAGGATCGTCGCGGCGCAGTCCGGGCACGCCCAGCACGAGGTGCGCCTGGGCCAGGTCCCGGTTCTCAACGCTTAGCCGCCCGACGGGCAGCGCGGGCGCCGCGGCAACGGTAGGCATGACGCCATTGCCTGTGCCGACGTTGCGCTTTACCAGGTCGACGACCGTCTCGTGATCGAGGTTGCCCGCCACCGCAACGACCGTGTTAGATGGCTTGTACATATCCGACCAGAACGTCTTGATGTCATCGACGCCCAGGCCGCGCACGCTGGCCTCGTCGCCGGCGATCTCCCAGCCAAGCGGCGTATCTCCGAAGAACGCGCGGTCGAACAGGTTGAACACGTACTGGCCCGGGTCGTCCTGGTAGGAGCGGATCTCCTCGACGATGATGTCGCGCTCCCGGGCGATGTCGGCCTCGCGCAGCAGCGGTCGAAAGACGAGCTCTGACAGGACGCCGAACGCCCGCTCGGCCTCGCGCACTGGCAAGCGCGTCCAGTAGACAGTCGACTCGCGGTCCGTGGCCGCGTTCGACGAACCGCCGCAGCCCTCGATCGCCTCGCTCACGGCGCGCGTCGTGGGATAGGCGCGCGTGCCTTTGAAGGTGACGTGCTCCATGAAGTGCGCCACGCCGGCGCGCCCGGGCGTCTCAAGCCGTGACCCGGCAAGCACGTAGATCGCGACCGACAGGGAGCGGGTGCCCGGGAGCTGCGCCGAGATGACGCGCGGCCCGTCGTCGATCGCGGTGCGTTGGAACGGCGCGTGGTCAGTCATCGGCCCGGAATGCTACACACGCGGCCCCGAAAAGCCGCGGAAACACGCACGCCGGGCCCGGATGGGACCGAGCCCGGCGTGGGTATAAGTGCTGGCCGCCGTGGGGTTCGGCCAGCCTGAAAAGCTGGTTGATCGGTCGGGTCGGTGCCTCTAGGCGGCTGGAGGCGGGGCGATGATGCCCGAGATCCAGGCCGTCAGGAAGTAGACGACGAACGCGATCGCGACGAGCCACATGAGCCAATGGACCTCGGCCCACTTGCCCCTGACGACCTTCAGGAAGACCCAGCTGATGAAGCCGGCACCGATGCCCACGGTGATGTTGAAGGTCAGGGGCATGAGGATCATGGTCAGCATGGCCGGCAGGCCATCTTCGACGTCGTCCACCGGGATGTCCTTGACGAGCCGGAACATCAGGTAGCCGACGAGAACGAGCGCTGGCGCGGTGGCGACGCTGGGGATGAGCTGCGTCAACGGTGCCAGCAGGATGGCGAACAGGAAGAGCACGCCGGTCACGACTGACGTCAGGCCGGTGCGGCCACCCTCCGCCACGCCCGCGGCACTCTCGATGTAGGTCGTGTTCGACGACACACCGGCGAAACCGCCGGCGATTGCGGCCACGCTGTCGACCGCAAGAACGCGGCCAACACCGGGGACCGACCCGTCGGGCCGGGCCAGGCCCGCCTCAGCGGAGATGCCGGTGACCGTGCCCATGGTGTCGAAGAAGTCGGACAGCATGATCGCGAAGACCGTCAGGACCGCAACCAGGATGTTCAGCTTGGTGAAGATCTGCAGCGGATCCTGGAGGCCCAGACCAAGCGTCGAAAAGCTGGGCGCCAGGGTCAGGTTGTCCGGCAGCGTCGTTACGCCGGCGACGAACGCGATGATCGACGTGGCGATGATCGAGATGATCAGCGCGCCGCGGATCTTCATCGCGTACAGGCCGAAAGTGATGAGCAGGCCGATCAGGAAGACGAACTGCGCCGGCGAGTTCGGGAAGGAGACGCCGACGACCGGCACGCCCTGCGTGATCAGCCCACCGTCGACGAAACCAATGAACAGGATGAAGAGACCGATGCCGACGCCGATCGCGCGCTTGAGCGAGAGCGGAACGGCATTCATGATCGCCTCGCGCAAGCCGACGAGGACGAGCACCAGGATGACGATGCCCTCAATGAGGACGACGCCCATCGCGCCCGCGGCGGACAGGCCCATGCCGGTCAGCTGGAAGGCGACGATCGCGTTGAGGCCGAGGCCGGCGGCGAGAGCGAACGGATAGTTCGCGATGACGCCCATGGCGATGGTCATCACGCCCGCGACGAGCGCCGTGCCCGACGCGACTGCCACCGGATCGAGGCCGAGCGGCCCGGCGATGATGTTGGGGTTCAGGAAAATGATGTACGCCATGACCATGAACGTCGTGACGCCGGCGCGGACTTCGGTCGTCCACGTGGTGCCGCGCTCGCTCAGCTTGAAAAAGGAAGCAATCGCTTCCAAGGTCGCACTCCTCCCTCTATTGCGGGCACGCGGCGCGTACCCGTCTCCCTCCTGCTGGCAGCCGCAGCGGCTGCTCAACTCCCTTCTTGACCCTCTCCCGCAGCCTCGCTGCTGTCCCCGCCATCGAGCGTGCTGAGCTCCATCTGGACGTAGTCCGATGAAGCGGGAAAGGCAAAGCGTTGCTGTTCGGGCTCGTCGGCGGTAGTGCGTCCGACGGGCGCGAACTCGACCGTGATCCGTTCGTCACCCTGGACCAGCGTGTAGACGATGAGCTGGTCGGGGCGCGTCTCAAACTCGAGGTGCTCGAACGAGTCGATATTCAGGCAGATAGAGAGTGGGGTGAAGAAGGTGGAGACTTCGGGCCGGTCGACGACGATGCGTTCGACCCAGCCGGTGCCGAAGGAGATGAGGCCCGCGCCGCGGAAGTAACGGTAGGACACGGTCTGCTTGAGCAGCGGGCGCAGCAGGTTGTAGATATCGGTGGGGCTCGAGACAAGGCCGCTATTCACGAAGAACTTCGCTGGCGGCTCGAGCGACACGCTCCTCCTCAACCTGACGCTTGTCCGGCGCTCTCCCATCGCCTAGGACGTTGCGGATGCTAGCGCGTCCAAACCGCCGCGCAACGCCGATTTCGCACTGGCCGGCAACCGGCGGACAAATCGTCGCCGCGTATTCTTGGGCGCGTGATCCTCGCGATCGATGTTGGCAACACGAACATGCGCGTCGGGCTGGTCCGCGGCGGCGACGTGACCGCCGCGCGCCGCGCTCCCACGCGCGGCAACAGGAGCGCCGCGCACCTGGCGACAACGCTTGGTGCGCTGCTCGCCGAGGACGGCGTGGCGCTCACGGACGTCGAGTCGATCTTCGTCGCGAGCGTTGTTCCAAAGGTCACGGCCGCGCTACAGGAGCTTGCCGCGGAGCGCGGCATCCGCCTGGTCAGCGCGGACCACTCCACCATCCCGATCGCCATTCGCGTCGACAACCCCGCGGCCGTCGGCAACGATCGTCTGGTCAACGCATACGCGGCGGGGTTGCTCCATGGGATGCCGGTGATCGTCATCGACCTCGGCACGGCCACAACCCTCGATGTCGTGGCGCCTGACGGCGCGTTCCTGGGCGGTGCCATCGCGCCCGGCCTGGGCCTGGGCCTCGAGGCCCTCTCCGAACACACCGCCCAGCTGCCGCAGGTCGCCCTCGAGCTGCCGGAGCGAGCCATCGGCACCGATACCGTCAGCGCCATGCTCAGCGGCGCGGTGCTGGGCTACTTCGGCCTGGTGAAGGAGCTGGTGCGCCGGATCCGCGCCGAGATGGGCGCCGCCAAGCCCAAGGTCGTCCTCACGGGCGGACTGTCCGCACTGTCGTGGGCGCAGTCGATCCCGTCCGTCGACATCATCGATCCGCTGTTGACGCTGCGCGGCCTGGCACTGCTCGGGCGTGAGCTGGCCGCCAGGCCCAAACAGCCCAGGGTGCCCGAATGAGCAACCTCGAGGGCCGCCTCATTCTGTTGGGCGTCACCGGGTCCATCGCGGCCTACAAGAGCGCGGAGCTGGCGCGTGCCCTGACCGGCGCCGGCGCCGACGTCCAGACCCTCCTGAGTCGCAGCGCGTCGGCCTTCATCGGCGCGCTCACCCTCGAGACGCTCACCCGCCGCCGGCCCATGCTCGACCCGCTTGAGCTGCTGCCCGACCAGCGCATTGGCCACATCGTCGCCGCGGACACCGCCGACGTGATCCTGGTCGCGCCCGCGACCGCGCGCTGGTTGGGCGCGATGGCCGCGGGTCTCGCCGACGACGTCATCACCGCGACGTGCCTCGCATCGCCCGCGCCGGTCATCGTCTGTCCGGCCATGGACGGCGACATGTGGCGTCATCCCGCGACGGTTCGCAACGTCGAAACCCTGCGCGGCTTTGGCTACACGATCGTTGAGCCCGAGGTGGGGCCGCTCGCATCCGGCCAAAGCGGCGTGGGCCGGCTGGCCGATACACCGGCCATCCTCGCGGCGCTCGAAAGGGTGCTCGAAGGACGGTCGATCAAACAACCTGACGCGGCTTTGCGACCCCCGGTGGTCATGCCGCAGCCTGCGTCCGACCTCGCCGGCTGGCGCGTCGTCGTCACCGCTGGCGGCACTGCGGAGGCGATCGATCCGGTGCGCTACATCGG
>JARXKQ010000116.1 GCA_030271555.1 Chloroflexota bacterium
GATCCAGTCGGTCGGTACCACGGGCACACCGGCCGCAGCCAGGTCACGCAGGTAGTGCTTGTCGGTGTTCCAGGCGACCACGTTGGCCGGGTTGACGATGCGCGGCACGGACCTCGTCCACGCCACGAATTCGTCGCGGCGGGACGCGTATTCCCATGTGGAGCGAATCACCACGAGGTCGAACGCGGCCCAGTCGACGGTCGCGTCGTCCCACACTGCGGCCCGCGCCTCGACGCCAAGAGCCCGGAGCGGCTCGAGCAGCAATTGCTCGTCAGGGTCCAGGTCGGGCAGCGCGGCGCACGTCGCCAGCGCAATCCGCGTCATCTGCGCCGCGCGATGAAGATCGCCACCGCGCTGATGCCCAGAACGGCCGCGGCCAAGGTGAACGGACCGGCCACGCCCGCGACGCTCGTCGTCACTGCGCCCGCCGCGGGTCCAACAATGCCCGCCGCGTAGAGCGGCAGGTAGACCAGGTTGAGCGTGGCCGAGCGGCGCTCTTCGGGCACCTCTGTCGCGAGCAGGCTGAAGATCATCGGCCCGATGATGCTGTTGAACGCAACGAACACGAGCACGGCCAGGGCGAGGAGCGGCAGGCTGGGCAGCCACGGCTCCAGGGCGATCGCGACCGCGCCACCGGCGAGCCCCACCATCAGCACCGATCGGAAGCTGAACCTGTCACCGGTCATTCCGCCAATGGGCGATGAGAGGGCGCCGATCAGGGCCGCGATGCCGGTGACAAAGCCGATCGAGCTGGCGAGGCCGGGTCCGGTCCCGACGAGCCCTTCGATGAGCACCGGGACGTACGGCCGGCTCATCTGGTTCGCGACAAAGGCGATGAAGTAGATGATGAACAGGCGGCGCACAGTGGGCTCGGTCAGCGCTGAGCGCACGGCGCCGTACGCCAGCCTCACGACGCGGCCCTCCGGGACGACGCGCGGCCTTACCTCGCGCGTCAGCGCCACGAGCAGTGCGGTGCCCACGGAGGCTGCGGCCGACGCCGCGTAGACGGTGGATAGCGAATAGCCCAGGCCGTCGACGATGAAGCCACCGACTAAGGGCCCTAGCGCGAACCCGACCGCCGTACCGGAACCGAAGAAGCCAATGACGGTGCCCAGGCGCGTCCGCGGCGCAACATCGCGCAGCGCCGCCAGCATCACCCCGGTGTTGCCCAATTGGAGGCCGACAAGTAGCAGGCTAAGGGCCAGCTGCCACGGCTCGCGGCTGAGGGCGATCGCGCCGAACACGACGGCCTCGACCAGGGCGCTGCGGATGATGATCGCCTTGCGGCTGTACTTGTCGGCCCAGACGCCCCACAGGGGCACGAACGGCGCACCGACCACGAAGATCAGCGACGAGAAGACACCGACGAAAGTGAGCCGATCTGGCCCGGTGACGCCCATTTGGCTGAGGTAGTTGGGCATGAAGGCGAAGACCTGGCCCATGCCGGCCGTCTCGACCAGCGACGTGATCCAGAAGATGGCCAGCAGGAAGCGCCAGTCAGAACGGGGCGGTCGCTCGGCTTCCATCGGGGCGATAGGAGGGCGTGTCAGTACGCGCCGCGCCGAAGCATGTTTGCAAAGATGATTTCCTTGTGGGTCGGGTCTGTCCCTTCCACAATTCCGACGTGCCGGGCATCGCGCACGAGTTTCTCGACTTGCGTTTGCCCGGTATAGCCCATGCTGCCGAACATCCCCGAGGCCGCGGTCGTGACGTTCATCACCATCTCGCTCGCAAATAGCTTGGCGATGCTGGACTCCTTCCCCGCGTCCTCCCCGCGATCCGTGGCGCGCGCCGCGACCCAAATGAGGGCGCGTGCGGCCGCAATGTTCTTTTCCATGTCTGCGGTCCGAAAGCGGTAGTCCTGCATCCGATTGAGCTTGTCGCCGTAAAGCTGCCGGCGTCTGCCGTGTTCGATCACGAGATCACGCGCTCGGCGGGCGACACCGACTCCCAGAGCAGCAATGCCGGTACGTGACTGAGCGAGGCTGTGTCCCATCATCACGAGCCCGCGGCCCGGCTCACCGAGTAAACGGCTCGAGGGGACTTCCACGTCCGTCAGCTCCACTGGCGACACATCGATTGCGCGCAAGCCGAACGTTGGCCAACGCTCGCCCAGGCGGAGTCCCGGGGAGTCCGTGGGGACGAGGAACCAGCTCAGGGCATCTGACGCACGCTCTCCGCTCGCGGCGGTCCGGGCGACCACGATGACGTACTGAGCCTGGCGTAGATTCGAGCTGTACTCCTTGCGTCCGGTCAAGCGATAGCCCGTCGCGGTCTTGGTGGCACTGGTCTCGAGCGCAAGCATGTCGCTGCCGGCGCGCGCCTCAGATGCCGCGAATGACGTCACTACCGGCGACGCCAAACAGGCGCTCAGGAAAGCAGCGCGGTCATCGCCCTTGAGGTAGCTCAGGACGATCCGATTGAAGAACACGGGCAGCATGAGGTAGCTGGCAAGCGCCGCGCAGGCGTAACTCAGCTCCTCGGCGACGATGCATGCGTTGGTGACGAAATCGTCGTCTTGACCGCTCTCCAGAAAGAGAGTCGGCAAGCCGGTCGCGTGAAACCTTTCGATCAGCTCACTCGGAATTGCTGCTTCGCGATCGCACTCTTCTGCGATCGCCGTGAGTTCGCTCATGGCGAACGAGGAGGCAGTCTCCCGGAGCGCTTGCTGGGTGGCGGTCAGCGGCCAGGGCACCGTGGATTGACTGGCCCTCCGCACGCGCGCAACATTACCGTGTCGACACCATGTCGACGGTCCGTCGGTGGTTGCTTTCCGGCAGCGCGAAGGAAGGTCGCCGAAGTGACGGCCCCACAAACGGAACGTGGCCCAACCTTGTTCGTCATGAGTGTCTTAAAAGAACGGCCGCCGTTGACTTAGGCGCATTGGCATTGTCCTGCCACTAAGGTCGCCACTCCTTCTCGCGAAGGTGAGCCGCAGTACGTCCTTCCTGGCGTTCAAGTCTCTCCAGCTGCTCGGCGAGCCACTGGTACCACTCATGCATCGACTCGCGACCGGTGTCTCTGCGCACTTCGTTGGCGTAGCGATGGAGCTTCTGCCAGCTGATGATCACCGGCCCGCCGAACGATTGGTCCACCGTGTGGATGTCGATCTCGCGATTGAAAACCAAGATGCCGAACGATTCCATCGTGCCGAGCCAAAACCACAGAAGGTCGATTCCTTCCCTGCCCAAGCTTTTCTCGATCTCGGCCCGTGACAGGTTGTCCGGCAGATCGAGCAGCCTGCGCATCCCCTTCACGAATTCAGGTGACTCAAACGATCGCAGCAGCAAGATCTGTGACTGGCGACGGCTCTCGCGCCTGCTGCCGCGCAGCTCGAAGGCGGCAAAGAGGACGCCGCTGATCAGCGTCACTACTGTCAGAATGTTCACCAGTTCGGCGAGCTGGTCCATGGCGACCCCAGCTAATGTTCCCCTTCGACGCCAGGTAACTTAGCAGTCGGCCAGCACGCATCAAGCCGCCAGACGCACGAACTACCCGCAGCCGACCGCGATCTCGTCGGGCGTGTGTCCGCCCTGAACTCTATCCGGCTGGCCGATGGGCTCGAGCAAATCCTCGCCGCGGAGGCGTTTCGCGAACCAGGCTGAGCGCCGCGCGCGCCGCCGGCCGATTCGTCAAGTGGCCGATCCCAGCACGGGCGTGGGCACGGCAACGGAATGGAGATCGGCCGCAAAATCGCCGGTTTCGCCGAGCGCGTCGATGAGCTTGCGCGCGGCCGATATGCCGCTCGAGATGCAGTCGGGCAGTCCGACGCCGTGATACAGCGCGCCAGCAAGCGCCAGCGTGGGTTGCCCGGCAACCTCCGACTCGGCCGTCGCGACACGTGTCAGATGGCCCACCGTGTAGCGCGGCATCGTCCCGGCATATGCGGCGGCGCGGACGAGCGCCGGCTCGCCACGAACGCCGGCCAAACGCTCGACCGACGAGCGCGCCAACGTCACGAGATCGTCGACGGTCCGGCCGCCCGATGGCTGGTCGGGCAGGAATGCGCGGATGAGCATCGAGTCCGCGGGCGCGCGGCCGGCCCATTTGTTGGACGACCACGTCAGCGCGCTGAGCGGCAGGCCCTCGTTGGCCGGAATCAGCCAGCCGTGGCCCACCGGCGGCGACGCGAACTGCTCGAGCCGGTAGGCCAAGTTCACGACGGTCGTCGACCCGTGTGCTATAGCCGCTACGGCCGCCGATGCGCGTGGCGCGACATCGGCGAGAAGGCGCGCGGTGGCTGGACCCGGTGACGTGACGATCACACCGTCGACGCGCAACTCGCGGCCGTCCGACAAATGGGCGCGGTACGTCGTGCCAGCGCGCGAAAGCCGCTCGACTGACACGCCACGCTCCACTCGCGCCGGAGAAAGCTCGCTCTCGAGCGCCGCAACCAGGTGGCCCAGGCCACCGCGCAGCGACGCGAAGACGCCCAGCGGCCGACCTTGCGCCGGTGGTGCGGCCTTTATCCGGGCACGTATCCTTCGGCCGTCCGAGAGCCCGGCGACGATCAGGCTGCGATGGTCGCGCTCGGCATCGCGCAGAGTGGGTACCACGGCATCAAGGCTCAACTCGTCGATCGAAGTGCCGTAGATCCCGCCGACCAGTGGACCGGCCAGGCGGCTGACCAACGCCGACCCCAGCCGCCGGCGCAGAAAGCCACCCACGGAGGTGTCTTCGGCGCCCAGCTGGCGGGGCATGACCAGGTCGACGCCCATGCGCAACTTCTCCGGCCACGAGAACAGCCGCGTGGTGACGAATGGCAGCGCGCGCGACGGCAACACGAGGCCCACGCCCTCGGGCATGGGGACCGGCTTTCGGTCGCGCAGGATATGCACGGAGCGCGGCTCGCTGACGCCGATCAGCTCGTCGCCCAGCCCCAGCTCGCGCGCGAGCGTGACCGCAGCCGGTCGGGTGGTGAGCATCGAATCGGGCCCAAGCTCGACGACGAAGCCGCCAACCTTGTTCGTGGCGATCTTGCCCCCGAGTCGGTCGCCGGCCTCCACCAGCACCACGTCGACGCCCGCGCGGACGAGGTCGCGCGCCGCGGCGAGCCCGGTGATG
>JARXKQ010000117.1 GCA_030271555.1 Chloroflexota bacterium
CCCGCACGGCCATAACCACGAAGACGACCACCACCGCCCGGAGGGTTGGCACGAGCACGACGGCATGGGCCACACCCACCTGCCGCAGCCGGCCATGGGCCGGCGTGGGCTTTTCGCCCTGGGTCTGTCGGGCGGGATGATCCCGTCGGTATCGGCGTTGCTGGTGCTGATCGGCTCCATCTCGATCGGTCGGCCGGTCTGGGGCATCGTGCTGACCGTCGCCTTTGGCATTGGCATGGCGACAGTGCTGGTCGGAGTCGGCCTCGCCCTCGTTCACGCCCGCAAGCTTGTTGAGCGGCTCCCGGTGGCCGGCAGGCTCAGCTTTGGTCAGCGCCTGCCAATCGCGACCGCGGCCGTTGTTCTGGTCGCCGGCCTGCTCATCGCCGGCCAGGGGTTGCTCGCCATTACCGGGTGACAGGCGTGGGCCATGCATCCGCAGCACCGAACTGTGGAGTTACACGCCCTAGCCGCTTCTGCGGCGGATACGCGGAGCGGCTTCGTCCGGATACAGGCGAACTCGGCGGTAGGGCTCGCGACCACGTGAGTGCGAGACCAGGTTGGCCCGCTCGGCCATCTGGTGCTGCAACCTGCGGATGTACGCGTTCTGGGGTGACAGCTCGACCGGTTTGGCCTGCTCGTTGACCAGGCCGATCGCCTCCTCCACCTCGCGCAGCGCGGCGTCGCGCGGGTCGATCTCGAGCGCGAAGACAGAGGTCAGCGCCGATTCCATCTGGACCATGGTGTTCGACTTCAGCACGAAGACTGGGAGGCCGCGCTCCTCAGCCTCGCGCAGGGCCGGCGCCTTCTGCTTGAAGTAGTTGCGCAACGTTATGACCACGTCTGCCTCTTCGGCATCGCGCACCAGGGTCACCGGTAGCTGCAGCTCGCGCACGGCCTGCTCTAGCCGCTTGTGGCTTACGCCATAACCCAGGACGTTCAGCGTGGGCAGGCTGGTCTCGCCGGCGGCCGGCAGCCGGGTAGGCCGGCGATCGCCGGTCAGCTCATCGTCGTCGAACTGCGCCTCCTGTTCGAGCGCGTTGAGCTCGATGTCCTCGGCCTCATCGTCGGCCAGCCCTGATGGACCACTGCTTTCCTCGGCGCGCAGTTGCGTGATCGCTCTCGTGGCTGAATCGCGCCACTCACGCTGGCGCTCCAGCTCGCGCGCGTCGCGCGCCCGTTGATCGGACACCGACGTGCCGCGCTCCAGCGGTCCGCGATCGGCTAACTCTCCCTGTCGAAAGGGGCCGCCGCCACTGGCGCCCCCATTCGAGCCGCCCGGGCCGCGCCGCCAGCCGCCGCTCGCGCCGGGCCGGTAGCCCGGTCGGGCGCCGCGTTCCTGTTCGAATGGCCGCGCGTCGGGACGCCAGCCGGGCTCGGTCCGCCACCCACCGCCGAAGCTCGCCGTGCCCTGTCCGACCAGGCCGCCAAAACGCTCGCCGGGAATCTGGGACTGCGGGCCTGGTCGTGGCCGCGCCTGTGAGCGATGCACGCCACCCTCGTCGCGCCAGCGCAGCTCGGGCGCGACTGGATCGCCGCGCAACATCGAATCGACCGTGTCGGCAACGTCGGGATGAACCATTACCCGGTCGCGCGACTGGATCTCGACGACAACATCGAAAGTCGGCGGCGCCTTCCGCTCCAGGACGCTCTTCTGTGTCCGGCGCCGGCGCGCCTCTTCATCGCCCAGGGTGACGCTCTGAATGCCGCCGATCAGGTCGGACAGCGTGGGGTTGAGCATCAGGTTGTCGAGGTTGTTGCCATGCGCCGTGCCGATCAGCTGCACGCCGCGCTCGGCGATCGTCCGCGCTGCGGACGCCTCGAGCTCCGTGCCGATCTCGTCGATGACTATGACCTGGGGCATGTGGTTCTCGACCGCCTCGATCATCACGCCGTGCTGCTGCTGCGGCGTGCGCACCTGCATGCGCCGCGCGCGGCCGATGCCCGGATGCGGAATGTCGCCATCGCCCGCGATCTCATTGCTCGTGTCCACCACGACCACGCGCTTGTCGAGCTCATCGGCCAGGACGCGGGCCGCTTCACGCAGCATGGTCGTCTTGCCGATGCCCGGCCGGCCCATGATCAGGACGCTCTTACCCGACTCGACCAGGTCCTTGACGATCTCGATCGTGCCGAACACGGCGCGACCAATGCGCGCCGTCAGACCCACGATCTTGCCGCTCCGATTCCGGATGGCGCTGATCCGATGGAGCGTGCGCTCGATACCCGCGCGGTTGTCCTCGCCGAACGAACCGATGTGGTCGACGACATATTGGATGTCTTCCTCGGACACCTCGCGCGGCAGCAGCGTCTCCTCGCCACCGCCGCCGAAGCGCGCCTCGGGCGGCCGGCCCAGGTCCATGATGACCTCGATCAGGTCGCGCTCGGGCGGGAGTGCGCGCAGGCGGTCGGCAATCTCCGGGGGCAGCGCGATAAGAAGCGCCTCGAGGTCGGGCGCGGTGGTGTCGTCTGGTCGGTTGGTTGGTCGGTCGGTCATCTGATGCCCACTGGGACGAGGGCTGGTTCCTTCACGCGTTCAGCTACCTCCCGCATTAGCAGCGATACCACGGCGAGGCTGCTGAATCCATTCTCGGCCAGACGACGATCTAGCGGGGACTCGTAACCACGCACCGCACTGGCGACCCCCCGATCAGATCGGTGAAGTCTGGCCCGATCGAGCCGGCGCCGCCTGATCTGCTCGTTGATCGCTGACAGCCCGAAGGCGATCAGGTCGGTCGGGTCGTGCTCAGGCCGGCTGATGACTCGGAGGTAGTCGGGCTGGTCGGCCTTGGCCACGCCGATCTGGCAAAAGGCAAGCAGCTCCGGGCCTTTGGGCGAGGCCTGGACGAAAGCGTCGACGTCCGCGAAGCGCAGCAACGGCGTGAGCGCCGAGCGCGGCACGCGCCAGTGATTGCCCTGTCGCTCCCAATCGGGCAGACGGTAATCCTCGAGGCGCACCACCGGCGCGGGGGTCGCTGCGCGATAGAGCCGGTCCAGCTCCATGGCGTCGAGCGGCTCAACGGCGCGGATCCCACTTTGTGCCGCGTCTGACGGAGACAGGGGTTCGGTGTACGGCTGGTCCGGTGGTCGGTAGAGCAGCCGCTCCTCGCCGTAGCGCGCGAAACCGGCTTGCATGAACAGCTCCACATTGCCGCCCTCGTCAGCGCACGCGACATGGAAGCGCAGCCCGCCCCGTTTGGCAGCGTCGCGCAGCAGGTGCTGAACGAGCCGGAAACGGATGTCGCCGGCGGTGCCGTCGTCAATCGCGTCGAGCTCGACAATGGTGAATTCATCGCGGATGCTCTCGTGCTCGACACGCGCGAGCCCGGTGACGTGGCCGTCATCCTCGTAGACATAGAGCTGGTCGCCCGGCAGGAACGCGCCCAGCGGCAGCCGGAAGAGCGTGAAGACACCGATGTGGCCGCTGCTGACCGGCAAACCCAGGGTACGCATTCGGCCGCTCGTCGCCCCGCCTTCACCGTGCGAGAGCCGCGACAGCTCGCTCAGGGCGGCGAGGTCAGTCAGCCGCGCGGCGCGCACTCGACCGCCGCGCCCAGTCGTCGTTCGGCGCGGCTCGATCAATTGCCGCGCGCCCGCCTAATCGGATGTGGGCGACGCGCAGAGCCTTCGCCCGGTTCGGCGTACTCGGCCGCCATCGTCGCGACGAGCGAGTGGAATCGTGTCTCACCGGCCAGTTCGGGATGGAAGGCGGTGGCGATGACGTTGCCCTGGCGCACGGCAACGACGCGGCCGTCGTCAAGCTGCGCAAGCACGTCGACGCCCTCGCCAACACGCTCAACGATGGGCGCACGGATGAAGATGGCGTGGACGGGCCGATCGCCCAGCACGGGCACGCTCAACTCCGACTCGAACGAGTCGAGCTGGCGGCCAAAGGCGTTGCGCTTGACGGTAATGTCGAGCAGCGGGAACACCGGCGCATCGCCGTCGCTGATCTCGACCGACAGCAGGATCATCCCGGCGCACGTCCCGAAGATGGGCGCGCCGCGCTGCGCGAGCTCGAGGATGGGCTGACGCAAAGCCCACGTGTCGATCAGCTTGCGGATGGCCGTACTCTCACCGCCGGGCAGGATCAGCCCGGCAAGCCCGTCGAGGTCAGCAGGAAGTCGCACAGGCAACGCGTCGACGCCGATCTCGCGCAGGATCGCGATGTGCTCGGCAAAGGCGCCCTGGACCGCGAGCACGCCGATACGCACCGGCCGCTCAGCTTGGGTCATGTCCGCTACCAGCCGCGAACCGCCAGCCGCTCCGTTTCCGCGATCGTCTTCATCTCGATGCCCTTCATCGGGCTGCCCAGGCCCTTCGAGACCTCAGCAATGATCTGCGGGTTGTCGAAGTGGGTCGTCGCCTGGACGATCGCCCGGGCGAAGCGCGCCGGCTCCTCGCTCTTGAAGATGCCGCTGCCCACGAACACGCCTTCCGCGCCAAGCTGCATCGCCAGCGCGGCGTCAGCCGGGGTCGAGATGCCGCCAGCCACAAAGTTGACGACCGGCAGCTTGCCGTTCTTGGCCACGTCCTGGACCAGGTCGAGCGGCGCGCGCAGCTCCTTGGCCGCGACGAACAGCTCGTCCTGGCGCATGTTCTGGAGGGAGCGAATGCCGCTGTGCACGGCGCGGATGTGGCGCACCGCCTCGACGATGTTGCCCGTGCCCGCCTCGCCCTTCGTGCGGATCATCGCGGCGCCCTCGCTGATCCGGCGCAGCGCCTCACCCAGGTCGCGGCAGCCACACACGAACGGCACCTTGAACTGGTGCTTGTCGATGTGGTGCTCCTCGTCGGCCGGCGTCAGCACCTCTGACTCGTCGATGTAGTCGACGCCCAGCGCCTCCAGGACCTGCGCTTCGACGAAGTGGCCGATGCGCGCCTTGGCCATGACCGGGATGCTGACGGACTCCATGATCTGGGTGATCAGCAGCGGATCGCTCATGCGTGCCACGCCACCCGACGCACGGATGTCTGCCGGCACGCGCTCGAGCGCCATCACGGCGACGGCGCCGGCATCCTCGGCGATCTTGGCGTG
>JARXKQ010000118.1 GCA_030271555.1 Chloroflexota bacterium
CCTGGGGCGGAAGTACGTCCCAAGGGTTTGGCTGTTCGCCAATTAAAGCGGTACGTGAGCTGGGTTCAGAACGTCGTGAGACAGTTCGGTCTCTATCCATCGTGGGCGTAGGGAACTTGAGAGGAGCTGCTCCTAGTACGAGAGGACCGGAGTGGACGAACCGCTGGTGTGCCAGTTGTCCTGCCAAGGGCATCGCTGGGTAGCCAAGTTCGGTTGGGATAAGCACTGAAAGCATCTAAGTGCGAAGCTCGCCTCAAGATGAGGTTCCCCACCGGGTCAACCGGGTAAGACCACAGAGAGATGATCTGTTTGATAGGCGGCAGGTGGAAGCTGGGTGACCAGTGGAGCTGAGCCGTACTAATGGTCGAGGGCTTGACCTCTTTCAACAGCTGACCCAAGTGGCCGGCTGATGAGGTCTGGATCCACGCTCTGTCGCGTGGCAGAAAGAGAAGATCATCACCACAGCGAGCGGCGCCCCACGGCGCGCGACTCGGACTGATCACGTCCTCACTTCATTAAGGATCCTGGTGACTCCAGCGGAGAGGCCACACCCGTTCCCATCCCGAACACGGAAGTTAAGCTCTCCAGCGCCGAAGATACTCAGGGGGTAGCCCCTCGGGAAAATAGGTCGTCGCCAGGATCCTTTTTGTTTACCCGGCCAGGTGCCGGGTTCTTTTGATTCTTGACGCTCCGCAGCGTCGGATCGGCGCGGGTCAGCGCTGGCAGCCCCGACAGAAGGTCGTGTCGAAGCCACCCGCGGACACCTGGGACAGGCGCGTCCCGCAACGCGGGCAGGCGCTACCTCCTTTGCGATGCACGTTCAGGAAGTCGCGCTGCTCAACTTCGAGCCGCGGCGGCACCAGAACGTGCAGCTCGCCGATCGCCCAGTTGAGCGTCTCCCTGGCGGCGCTATAAAGCGCATCAACCTCATCGGGCGCCAGCGAGGAGCGCTTGCGATAAGGCGCGAGCCGCGCGGCCCAGAGAATCTCGTCGGAATAGGCGTTGCCGATTCCCGCGACGAACGCCTGGTTGCGCAGCAGGCTCTTCAGCTCACCAGAGTGGCGGCCTATCCGCTCCCGCCAGACATCAAGCGTGAGCGCCGGGCCGTCCGCGTCCGGGCCCTGCTCGTCCCACCCGGCCACCGGCCGGGTGACGCCCGCCGGCATCAGGTAGATCTTGCCCATCCGGGTCGCGTCGCGGTAACGCAGCTCGACGCCCAGGTCGCGCCGCGGCAGCCACGTAGCGTTCGCTGCCGGCCACGTGTGGCGGCGGGCCTTGCCCAGCGCGGCCCCGAACTCGAACATGGCCGCCGACTGGCCCCACGCCTTCGCGCCAGCGCTGACCACGCCCAGCCGCCCGGTGAGCATGGGGTTGAAGACCATCTTGTCGCGCTCGAACCGAAACACCAGGAACTTGCCGCGGCGCGTGACGTCGAGCAGGGTCTGGCCCTCGAAGGCGGCGAGCTCCACAGGTGTGCCGCGCAACACGAGTGACTGGGCAACCTTCGAGCCGGTCAGCGGCCGCCCGCCGAGCGCGACATCGAGCGCGTCAGCGAGGATCGCGACGTCGGGCAGCTCAGGCATTGCCCGCGCTCAATTCAGGCATCGCGCCACGGTCGATCCGCTCATCGCTCCACTCTATGTTTGTGCGTGTACAAGCGCACACGCGTGGTAGGATGCGCAGGCCCTACGGGGAACAGCAAGAAGAGCGTCGCTCAGGTTCACGTCGGAAGGAGTCTGGAGAGCCCACTTAGGACACCGCAGACAATCCCGATGTCGGAGGCCCGAGCAGTTGCTCGGGTCTCGTTGTTTTCCGCGAGGAGCTTTCGATCGGAGGACAACACAACTTTGACCGTAGAAGGTATGGAGGGAGCCGACCAGGCGGATACGACCGCCGAGGATCCCACCACCGCGGACGCGACTGCGACCGCAGCCCCCGTCGCCGACGACATGTCGGCCGACTCACCCGCTTCCACCCAGTCCACACCGGCTGAGCCGGCGCCGGACGAGGCCGCGCTGAGCATGGAGGAGGCCATTAACGCGATGGCCGATGCCCAGGCCCTGGCGCACGTCGAGGCAGCCGAGATGGCTGACGCGCCCGCCGCCGAGGAGCCAATGGAAGCTGTGGCTGAGGAGGCTGTGGCTGACGAAGCTGTGGCTGACGAAGCCATGGCTGAGGCCCCCACCGCCGATCCAGTGGCCGAGGCCGCTCCGGCTGACGCTCCTGCCGTCGAGCCAGTCGCCGAGGCCGCTCCGGCGCCCGCGCCCAAGCCCGCGCCGCGCGTCTACGAGGGCCCCGAGCCCACGACCATGGAGGAGCTGCTTAACGAGCAGGCCACCGAGATTCGCTCGCTCAAGCACGGCGACGTCGTCGAGGGCAACGTCGTCCGCATCGACAAGGACGAGATCCTCGTAGACATCGGCGCCAAGAGCGAAGGCGTGATCAGCAACCGCGAGCTATACGGCCGCAATGCTGAGAGCCAGCCGCAGCTCAACATTGGTGACGTGGTCCTGGTCTACGTCCTTCAGCCAGAAAGCCCGGAGGGCCATGCGGTCCTCAGCCTTCGCCGCGCCGGCCTGGAGCGCAAGTGGCGCGCCATGCAGGAGCAGCTCGAGGCAGGCGCCATAATCGAAGCGCCGGTCATCGACCACAACAAAGGCGGCCTCATCGTCGACTGTGGCATCCGCGGCTTCGTGCCCATCAGCCAGATCGTCGACTTCCCGCGCCGACCGCAGAACGAGCAGCCGCGTGACGCGGCGCAGGAAATTGCCGAGAAGCTCCAGCCGTACGTCGGCCGGAAGCTGCGCCTCAAGATCCTCGAAGTCAACCGCAAGGCCAATCGGCTCATCCTGTCCGAGAAGGTCGCGCTGTACGAGGAGCGGCGCGAGAAGCGCGACGAGCTCTTCAGCAGCCTGCAGGTTGGCCAGAAGGTCACGGGCGTGGTCCGCTCCATCGCCCCGTTCGGCGTCTTCGTCGACCTGGGCGGTATCGACGGCCTGGTCCACAAGAGCGAGCTTTCGTGGAACAAGGTCAACAACCCCGAAGCCGGCTATCGCGTCGGCGAAGAGGTCGAGGCCGAGGTCATCGACATCAACCACGAGCGGGGTCGCATCTCGCTCTCGATCCGCCGCCTCCAGCCAGATCCGTGGCACTCCACGGTGGCCGATCTCAAGGTGGGCGACGTCATCGACGGCACCGTCACCAAGATCGTCAACTTCGGTGCGTTCGTGCGCGTGCGCGACGGCCTCGAGGGCCTGATCCACATCAGCGAGCTGAGCCATCAGCGCGTCGCTCACCCGGGTGACGTCGTTCACGAGGGCCAGACGATCAAGCTGAAGATCATCTCGCTTGAGCAGGACCGGCACCGCCTGGGCCTATCGCTCAAGCAGGCCGAGGAGGCGCCAGCGCGTCCCGAGCAGCCGGCCGCGAGTGGCGGCAGCGGTGGTGCCGCGCCCGAACGGCGTGAGCGCCGTCCGCGCGGTGGCGATCGCGGGGAGCGCAGCGGTAACTACGACATGAGCCAGGCCGTCCAGGAACCGGAAGGCGGCATCGATAACACGCTTGCTGCCGCGTTTGCCCAGGTGCGCCAGCAGATCGAACAGACCGAGGCCGCCCGGGCAACCGATGACGCCGAGGAAGCCACCGAGGCCAAGCCCAAGGCGAAGTCGGCCGCGAAGGCCAAGGCCCAGCCGGCCGAGGAGGCCGCCGAGGCACCTGCCGAGAAATCCACCAAGGCCACCAAGGCAAAGGCCGTTAGGGCCCAACCGGCCGAGGAGCCAGCCGCTAAGCCTGCCACCAAGGCAAAGGCCGTCAAGGCTGAGCCGACCGAGAAACCCACAGCCAAGGCAAAGGCCACCAAGGCCGAGCCTGCTGCGGCAAAGCCGGCCGCCAAGGCGACTGCCGCCAAGGCCGCGAAACCGGCCGCCAAGGCGACTGCGACGAAGGCCGTCGCCGACAAGCCGGCGGCCAAGAAGCCCGCGGCGAGCAAGGCCAAGACCAAGTAGCCCGGGCCGCTCGGAGGCGGTCCTAACCTCAATCGCGGCAGGCAAGGGCTTGAGCGCGATTGGTATTTCTTTAACGATTCAGCGTCCCGCGGAGGGTGCGCAGCCAACGCGGAACAGCGAGAATCGCTACTACACCTAACCGCCCGATCGTTCGGTCGCACCCGTGACCGAAGTGGGGTCGGCGGGCAGGCTGTCTTTGGTAGCATCGGTAGGGTCATGGATCGCTTCGACAAGTTCACCGATCGCGCGCGCAAAGTACTGACGCTTGCCCAGGACGAGGCGCAGCGCTTCAACCACAACTACATCGGGACCGAACACCTGCTGCTCGGCCTGGTGCGGGAGGGTGAAGGCGTCGCCGCGCGCGTCCTCGAGAACATGAACGTCGAGCTGGCCAAGGTCAGGACGGCGGTGGAGTTCATCATCGGCCGCGGCGATCGGCCGGTCGTCGGTGAAGTCGGTTTGACGCCGCGCGCCAAGCGCGTCATCGAGCTCGCCATCGACGAAGCGCGCCGGCTGGGCCATAACTACATCGGTACAGAGCACCTGCTGCTCGGGCTCGTGCGCGAGGGCGAGGGCATCGCCGCCGGTGTGCTGGAGAGCCTGGGCGTGAACCTGGACAAGGTGCGCCACGAGGTGATTCGCGTCCTCAGCCAGTCGTCGAGTGCCGGACCCACGACGGAAACCAAGCGCGCCTCCAAGACGCCAACGGTCGATCAGCTGGGCATCAACCTTACCGACGCTGTTCGCGCGGGCAAGATCGACCCGGTCATCGGCCGCGAGAAGGAAATCGAGCGTGTCATCCAGATCCTGTCGCGCCGCACCAAGAACAATCCCGCGCTGATCGGCGAGCCGGGCGTCGGCAAGACTGCCATCGCGGAGGGCCTCGCCCAGCGCATCGTCGCCGGCGATGTGCCGGAGACGCTCCTCAACAAGCGCGTCCTGACGCTCGACATCGGTAGCCTCGTCGCCGGCACGAAGTACCGCGGCGAGTTCGAGGAGCGCCTCAAGAAGATCATCGA
>JARXKQ010000119.1 GCA_030271555.1 Chloroflexota bacterium
CGTCATCCAGACCATGATCAGGTCGACCCAGCTGGGCGCGTACGGCCGCGCGTCCACAGAAAGCGTCCGACTCGCCGCCCCCTCGGCGACCACGACCTCGGTAGCCACGCTGGCGAGGATATCAACCGAGCGGCGCGATCAGCCGCGCGATCCTGACGTTGGCCGCGTCGATGAGCGCCTCGTCCACCTGGCGTTGGGCGACGAGGCTCTCGATGAGGTCAAGCGTGGGTTGGACGACGTCGCCCGCGTCGCTCGCGGTGTTGGCCAGCAGCAGCAGGTCGTTTCCGGCCCGGATGGCCCGGCGCAGGACAACGTCCTGCGTGTAGTTAGCGGTCAGGGCGCCGGCCATCAGGTCGTCGGTGACCACGACGTCGCCCCAGCCCAGGTCGTCGCGGAGCAGGTTGTGCGTCGGCGCGGACAGCGCGGCCGGGTTGCGCAGGTCAAGCTGCCCGTTGAGGGCGTTGCCGACCATCACAAGATCGGCGTTGCCGGCCGCAATCAGTTGGCGGAAGGGCTCAAGCTCCAAGTCGGTCCAGGTGGTCGTGATGTCAACGAACTCACGATCGGTGTTGCCGGTCGCGCTGCCCAGCCCGGGAAAGTGCTTGAGGGTTGTCAGCACGCCGTGTTCGCGCTGCCCGGCGATGAATTCGCTGGCCATCGCCACGACGACATTGGGATCGGCCGAGAAGCTCCGATCAAGAGCACCGATTGACGGGTTGGCCGGATTCAAGTTCAGGTCGACCACGGGCGCGAAATTGAGGTTGATGCCAGCAGCAGCGAGGGTTTGGCCTATATCTGAGCCGGCCTGGTGAGCGTATGTGGGATCGTTGCGCCGCCCCACTTTGGCCGCGGTCGGCGTGGCTGGGAAGCCGTTGTCAGGGTTGAGGCGGGCCACCGCGCCGCCCTCCTGATCGACCGCGATGAGCAGCGGCCGCGCCCCGGCCGCATCGCGCAACGTGGCCGTGAGGTTGCGCAGCTGTGCCGGCGATTCGATGTTGCGCGCGAAGAGGATCACGCCGCCCAGGCCGTCATCGCGGATCGCCCGGATGATCGGGTCGTCGTTGGCAAGCGTCTTTCCTGAAAAGCCGCAGATCAGCATCTGGGCCGCGCGCAGCCGCAGCGGAACTGGGCTGGACGACGGCGTTGGGCTGGGCGGGTTGGTCGGTGCCGGGCTCGTGGTCGGCCGGGGCTTGAAGGTAAGCCGCGGCGAGGCGATCTCGCTGACTGAGCAACCTGCGGCAAGTGACCCCAAGACGGCCGTCGCTGCTACCACGAACTCGCGCCGGCTCAGCGAACGCGTCACGACGTCAGTCGATCGTGAAGTAGTCAGGCCCCTGGTAGCGGCCGGTGCGCTCCTTGCGGATCTGCATCAGCACGTCGTTGAGCAGGCTGCTCGCGCCGAAGCGGAAGAGGTCGGGCGTCATCCACCGCGGGCCGAGCGTCTCGTATAGGACGACGAGATAGCTGATCGCCTCTTTCGCGGTACGGATGCCACCAGCCGGCTTCATGCCCACGACGCGCCCCGTCCGGCGATGGAAGTCGCGGATCGCCTCCAGCATCACCAGCGTCACTGGCAGCGTTGCCGCCGGCGTCACTTTGCCGGTGCTGGTCTTGATGAAATCTGCGCCGGCGGCCATCGCCAGGATGCTGGCACGGCGCACGTTGTCGTATGTCTCGAGCTCGCCGGTCTCGAGGATCACCTTCAGGTGAGCGTTTCCGCACGCTTCCTTGACCGCGACGATCTCGTCGAACACGTGGCGGTAGTCGCCCTCGAGGAACGCCGCGCGGTCAATGACCATGTCGATCTCGTCGGCGCCCGCTTCCGCTGCCATGCGCGTCTCGAGGAGCTTTACGTCGGTATAGGTCTGGCCGGCGGGAAAGCCCGTCGAGACGGCTGCAACCTTGACCGTCGACCCCGCGAGCGCCTGCTTGGCCAGCATGACGTGTGAGGGGTAAATGCAGATCGCAGCGACGCTGGGGATGTTGGGGTCCGACGGATCCGGCCGCATGCCCTTGGCACACAGCGCGCGGACCTTTCCTTGAGTGTCCTTGCCCTCGAGCGTGGTCAGATCAATCATCCGAATCGCGAGGTCCAGCGCCCAGAGCTTCGATTCGCGCTTGATCGAGCGCTTCTTGAGCGAGTCGACGCGCTCCTCGACGCCCACCTGATCAACGCCACCAACGCGCTCGACCATCGTCTCGATGCCTTCACCGCGACCCACCCAGGCGCGCACCAACGCGCTCGCCGTCCCTTGAGGCGATCCGGAAGGAGGTGCATCGAGAACTTTGTTCACGGCGCTGATGTTACAACCGGCTTCGCGCGGTGCAAGCGGCTGATGCTGGCGATGCACATGTGACTTGACGGTCACGTTATTGTGGATAACTCATGGCCCACCTCGACGATGTCCTGCGCGCTCTTGCCGACCCGACGCGGCGCGAACTGCTGCGGGCGGTGATGCGCCAACCGGGATCAAGCACTGCCCAGCTGGTGAGCCGCACGGACGGGATGACCCGCTGGGGCGTGATGAAGCACCTCTGTGTGCTCCGCGACGCCGGGCTGATTCAGACGATGGCCGAGGGCAGTAATCGGCGTCACTTCCCGGAGAAGGGGGCGTTGCGGCCTGTGCGCCAGTGGCTTGACGAGGCCGACGGCTAGCCGAAGAGCTCCGCGATGCGGGCTGGCCACGCGTCGCCGAAGCGCGCAGCGGCGATGATGGCGCCGTCGCGCAGGCTTGTTTCCGCCGTTCCTGCCTCCTCGAGGCCTAGGCGCTCAAGCATTGCCGCGACGATCGCCGCGCCCGCAGGAAGCTGCCGCGCACGTTGCGGCCGCACGCCAAAATGCTCGACCACCTGGGCGCTCGTCAGGTCCGTCAGGGTGCGCCGATCCTCAGCGAGGCCAGCGCGAGTGAGGCGGCCCAAACGCGCCACGTTGGTCGACGTTCCACCAACGAACACTGCGCGCGGCGCAGCGCCCGGCCACGACTGCTGCGGCAGCTCGCGCACTACGGCTTGAGCAGCTGCGTCAAGTGCGTCCAATTCGCGGGTGGTCGGTGGATCGTGCTCAACGATTGAGCGGGTCAGTCGGGCCGAGCCAATCGCCAGTGGCAGCACCTTCAATGGCGCGCCTGGAGTGTGGATGCTCACCTCAGTTGAGCCGCCGCCAATGTCGGCGACGACCAACGGCTCGTTGGGCAGCAGGCCAGCCGTGACGCCAAGGAACGTCAGCAGCGCCTCAGTGCGCTCGCTGATCACGTGCAGCGGAAGGCCGGTGATCGTGCCGACCTCGATCGCGACGTCGGGCCCGTTGGCCGCGCGGCGGAATGGCTCAGTCCCGATCAGCGTCAAATGGGTCGCGCCCAGCGAGCGGGCGAGCAGCAGGTATTCGGCGATGCCCGACATGATCTGGCGGCGCTGCTCCAAGAGCAGCCGGCCCTCCCGATCGACCGCCTCGCCCAGGCCCAACAGCTGGCTGCGGTCGTCGAGCACGGTCAGGCCGCGGCGCGCCATGGTTTGCGGCGTGCCAACCCGGGCGACGAGCAAGTGGACGCTATTGCTGCCGACGTCGATCGCCGCGCCCACGTGCTGTTGACGTCGCTTTGCCACTTACCTGAAGTTTGCGGCCTGACGGGCAGATTGGGTTACCGTTCCTGCGTGTCTTCCTTTGTCACCGGGCGCGAATACATGGCGCCGGTCCGCGTCCATGCCGATCGAGCCGCCGCGACGCTCGAGTTGGAGTGGCCCGACGGCCACGTGACGTTCTACGACTTCGAGACGCTGCGCTGGCTGTGCCCGTGCGCCTACTGCCGGGGCGAGGCCGGTATCCCGGGCTGGCTCGACTCCAACCCGCAGCTCACGTCGATCCAGATGCAGCTGACCGACCTGGCCCTTGTCGGCACCTACGCGCTCCAGCCCACGTGGGCGGACGGCCATCACACCGGCTTCTACACGTTCGCCCGCCTGCGCGAGGAATGCCCCTGCCCCGCCGACACTGAGCGACGCCAAAAGGAGCGCGCTGCGCACGGCGATCACGCGGGCCAACGCCGCCTGGGCTGACCGCTCACACCAGGGCTGAATACCCAAATAAGTACCTTCGGGTGCTGGCCGATTGGTGCGTCCATGCACCACCATCGGTCGGAATGCTCCCGATCGCTAGACTGGCCTGCTTATGACCGCCGTTCGCCCTGAGCGCGACCAGGCGTCGACCGAGCGTGCGTCAGGCCACCGGCCGGCTGGTTCAGGCCGCGCACGCCGGGCGGCCGCGCAGGCCCGGATCCCGTACGTGAACCGCGAGCTGTCATGGCTCGAGTTCAACGATCGCGTCCTGCACGAGGCAATCGACGAGCGCAACCCGCTGCTGGAGCGCCTCCGGTTCCTGGCGATCTTCGCCACCAACCTCGATGAGTTCTTCCAGGTGCGTGTTGCGGGCCTGAAGCAGCAGGTTGCGGCCGGCCGATCGACGCCGACACCGGATGGCATGAGCGCCGCGGAGACGCTTGAGGCCGCGCGGACCCGCCTGCTGCCCATGGTCGCGCGCCACTCAGAGACGTACGCGCGCGTCCGCAGCGAGCTCGCCGACGAAGGCATTCGGATCGTCACTTACAAGGAGCGCGAGGAGCGCCATCTGGAGCTGCGGACGCGTTTCTTCGACGAGATCTTCCCGGTGCTGACGCAGCTCGCGGTCGATCCGGGCCACCCCTTCCCGTACATCAGCGACCTGTCGCTATCGCTCGCGGTGACCGTGCGCGACCCCAACACAGGCGAGCGTCTCTTCGCGCGGATCAAGGTCCCGCCCATCCTGCCGCGGCTCATGGAAGTTGGCCAGAACACCTACGTGCTGCTCGAGCAGGTCATTGCCGCCAACCTCGACGCGCTGTTCCCGGGCATGGAGATCGTCGAGCACCACCTCTTCCGGGTGACGCGCAACGCTGATTTCGCGATTGAAGAGGAAGAGGCGCCCGACCTGCTCATGGCCATCGAGGAGGAGCTGCGCAAGC
>JARXKQ010000120.1 GCA_030271555.1 Chloroflexota bacterium
AGGTGCTGGGCGCCCGCCTGGGTGTGCCCAAGATGACCGACTCCGACCTGGCCGACCTGGACGAGCTCCACGCGCGCATGCGTAAAGCCGCGGCCAAGAAGGACCGCCACGCCGTCGCCGTCGCCGACACGCAGTTTCACCAAAGGCTGCTCGGGCTGGCCGGCAATCACGCCCTCGAACGCGTCTGGCGCTCGCTGGAGCCGTATCAGCGGACCTACATCACCCTCGTCGCGCCCGGCGCGAACGAACAGTGGACCGCCAATCTGCACACGCCCATCGTCGACGCGCTCCACAAACGTGACGCGCGTCTCGTCGCCGACGCGCTGCGCCACCACTTCGAAGAGGCCACGGAGCGCCTCCTCGAAAACTGGACCGGAGGCCGCTAAGCGGGCTTCGCGTCCGGGTCGGGCAGATAGACGTCGCGGATTGCGCCCTGGAGGTCGTGGTACGACTTGATGAAGGTGCGCAGGGTGCGGGCGCTGGGGCCGAAGGACTCGAATTCGTCAGGCGTCATGCCCTCGGGCTCGTAGGCGCGCCGGAAGTCGGGGATCCGCTCTAGGAGGTCCGCGACGAGCTCCGGGTCGACCGGCACGTCAATTCGGGACTTCGGCTCGATACCGCTCGCGTCGAAGCGCTCCTGCCAGGCGAACGGCATCGTGAGGATCACGTCGCCGCCGACGAGCTCCGTCCAGTGCAGCACGCTGCGGTATGCGGCGGCGAGAAGCCGGGCGTGGTAGCCGCGCTCGTGGAAGATGGGCACGGCGCTTTTGAAGACCGCGATGCCCGCCCAGTTGGCGGCGTCCGGATGCAGCGCGATCGCATCACGTTCGACCAGGAGTTTCACCCAATCGTCCATGCGACCGACCATCAGCGTGATCACGGGCGTTATCGCGTCGGCGTCGCCACCAGCGGCCGCGAACCGCACCAGCCCGCGCTCGACGGCGTCTGCCGCGGCGATGGCCTGCGGCACGCTGAAAGAAACGGTGGCATTGATGTTGATGCCTAGCGCCGTCGCCTCCTCAATCGCGGCCAGGCCGGGCGCGGTATTCGGGAACTTGATCTGCATGTTCGGGGCAAGAGCGGCGAACCGGCGCGCCTGTTCGAGCATCAGCGTGGGGGAGCGGTGGTTGGCCGGATTGACCTGCATCGACAGCCGGCCTTTGCGACCGTCCGACGCGGTGAAAACGGGCATCAACACCGCGGCGCCGCGAACGGCCATCTCTTCGGCGATCGCCCACGTCAGGTCGACCTCGCTCCAGTCCGGGTGGTCGGTGGCCAGCTCGCGCACCCGCGGCAACCAGTGAGCCGACTCTTTGCGAAGGACCTCGTGCACGATCGACGGATTTGACGTCGCGCCGGTGGCGCCGCGCGCGACCGCGTGCTCCAGCTCCGCGACAGCGCAGGAGTCGTTCCAATACTGCGTGGGAGTGCGCTGCGTCATGCGCAAAAGGGCTGAATCGACGCTCACGGTAGGCGTCGGCGGAGTTGCTACCATTGCCCGGCCAGCATAATCGATTATCGAGGGTTTCAGGGTGGCGCTCGAAGAGCAGGTCCTCGGCCAGTTCATGGGCGACGACTCGTTCCCCATCGAGTGGGCGTCAGAGACCGAGAAGAAGCTCTTCTGGGTTTTCGACGACCTGCACTGCCCGCATCCCTTGAGCCCCATGTTCGAGGAGATCGGCGGCTGGTGGCTGTCGTGCGACCACATGTTCCGGCGCTTCGGCACACCGTTCGCGAGCGACTGGATCATCAAGAACGTCAACGGCTACCTCTACACCGCGGCCGTCCCGGCTGAAGCCGGCGTCGACGTCTCGTCGGAGGAATACGGCGCCCGGTACGCCGCGCGAGTGCCGATCGACGCGGGCTACCCAACCAAGATCGGCAAGTACCTCGACGCGGTCCTGCCCGTGTACGGCCTGCACTTCGCCGACTGGTGGCGCGATCGCCTGGTGCCGGAGATGCAGCGCAACTTCGAGTACCTCGAGGGGCGCCTGGATGAGGCGCCCAACCTCGCGCTCATGGAGCTGGCGACCGTCTGGGAAGACGCGATCGACATCCATGATCGGCACTGGAAGATCCACTGGATGCTCAACTTCGCGCAGCTGTCGGCCACCCTGGATCTCCGCGCGGTGATGGAGAAGGTCCACGGCAAGATCGACGAGGCGTTGCTCGGCCGGCTGCAGAACAGCGCCAAGGACCGCAACTGGGACTCGATCGAGGCGCTCTGGCAGGCGAAGGAAGAGGTCAAGGCCGACTCCGACCTGTCCGCAGACTTCAAGCAGGCCAAGGTCGAGGACATCATCAGCGCTCTCAAGGCGTCCGATCGCGGCCGCCGCTTCATCAGTGATCGGATCGAGCCCTACCAGCGCGAGTACGGCTGGCACGCGGTGTGGAGCCACGAGTTCATCTTCCCCTCCTACCGCGAGCAGATGGAGCCGGTGATCGAGCTGATCCGCGGCTACGTGGACCAGGACTACGACTTCCCCAAGACGATCGCCGCCGCCAAGGCGGACATCGACTCGGCCGCAGCACAGATCATGGCCGGCCTATCCGGTGACCCTGCCGTGGAGATGCGGCGCGCGCTCGACAACAACCTGCGCATGGCGCCGCTCACGCCAGACCATCACTTCTACATCGACCAGGGCGCGAACGCGCACATGCGGCTGGTGCTGATCACGATCGGCCAGCGGTTGGTCGACATGGGCATGCTCGACCGGTCCGACGACGTGCTCTTCATGAAGTACAACGAATTGCGCGTGTTCATGGCCGAACCTGATGCGACCACCGGCCGCGAGCTGGTTGCGCGCCGGCGCACCGAGCGCGAGGGCTACTACAAGTTCAAGCCGCGCGACTGGATCGGGACGTGCACGCCTACTCAGCTCGCGTTCCCCTACCTCATCAACTGGGGCTTCCCCGACAAGTTCTACCGCTCGCAAAAGAGCGTCGACCCTCGTGCCGCGCCCGGTCGCTTCGAGGGCATTGCCGGCGCGCCGGGCGTCGCCGAGGGCATCGCTCGCGTCGTGCTCACCGAGGACGAGTTCGACAAGGTCCAGCCGGGCGACATCCTGGTGTGCCAGATGACCAACCCGGCGTGGGTCGTGCTCTTCACCAAGATCGCGGCGCTGGTCACGGACGCGGGCGGCGTATCCGGCCATCCGGCCGTCCTGTCGCGCGAGTTCGGCATTCCCGCGGTGGTCGGCAGCAGCGTCGCGACTCAGATCATCAAGAGCGGTGACCGCATCCGAGTCGACGGCAACACCGGCGTCGTGGAAGTACTGAGCTGATGCTCACGGAGGAAATGGTCTGCGGGCCGGCGCGGCTGCGCATTGATGTATTCGGACCGAACCCGCGCGAGCACGTGCTCGACGAGATGAGCTTCATGAACTACCGACTGGCCGACGTGACGCTCAGCCAACAACCGACCCTCCCCACTGCAGACATCGTCATCGCCCAGGACGGACCCAAGGACATTTCCTACGGCGGCGGGGTGATGACGTTCACCGGCGACTGGCCAGCCGGTCCCATCCAGAAGGTCATCGTCGCGCTGCTGGCGCTCCGGCTCGAGGATGCCGGCCTGCATCCGTTCCATTCGTCGGCGGTCCGGTATCGCGGGAAATCGGTGCTCTTCCTGGGCGGCGAGAGCAACCACGGCAAGACGATGGGCCAGATCGAGGGCTGCAAGCGCGGCGGCGAATTGATCTCGACCGAGACCACGGTGATCTCGGACGACGGCGTCGCCGTCATGGGCTCCAAGTCCGTGTTTCTGAAGAAGCGCACGGAGGGCACCGAGCGGGCCGACAAGGCCGCCCCGGAAGCGGGCGTCGCCAAGTTCTTTGGCGCCATGCCGACGTGGGAGCAGTTCAACGGCCTCGCGCCGATCGACCTGGTGATCGTGCCCGCGATCGATGGCAACTTCGCCACGAACACGGTCGAGATGGGGCCGTTCGAGCGGCAGTTTCAGACGCTCCACTCGCTCCAGAACTACTTCCTGCTGAACGAGCTACTCGCGCCCGGGTTGCCCATCCCGCTGGTCGACACGGAGGACCGCCGCCGTCGTCGGGCGGCCTTCGTCGCGAAGTTCTGTGACCGGCCGTACTACTTCGTCCGCGCAGCGAACCCGCAGCTGTTGATGGACGAGGTCGACCGAGTGCTGTAAACCGGAGCCGTGCGCCGCTTCGAATACGCGCGACCCCATACCCTGGCTGAGGCCATCGCCTTGCTCGAGCACGAGGGTGAGCAGGCACGCGTTCTGGCCGGAGGCACGGATCTGATCATTCGCCTGCGCGATCGCACCCTCACGCCCGCTGTGGTGATCGACATCAAGCGCATCCCGGAGATGGTGCCGCAGATCTCCGAGATCGACGGCGTCGTCCGCGTGTCGGCGGGGACGGTCATGACGGACATCCATGATTCGGCTCTGATGCAGCGCTGGTTCCCGGCGCTCGTTGACGCGGCGCGTTACGTGGGCTCGGTGCAGATCCGCAACCGCGCGACCCTGGTCGGCAACATCTGCAACGCGTCACCCGCGGCGGATACTGCGCCACCGCAACTGGTCTACGGTGCGGTCGTCGTCGCGTTTGGACCGGACGGGGAGCGGCGTATTCCGCTCGACGAGTTCTTCGTGCGCAGCGGCCAGACAACCCTGGGTCGCGCGGAGCTGGTGACCGCGATCGAGTTCCCACGGCCGACTGAAACGATTGGTTCTGCATTCCAAAGGCGCACACGCCGGCGCGGGCATGACCTCGCCTCGGTCACGGTTGCGTTGGCGCTTTCGGGGAGCGAGGCGCGGCTCGCGTTCGGCAGCCTGGGTCCGCGGCCGCGACTGCTGGTGGGACCGCCCGGGTCGGAGGAGGAGCTGCTCGCTCGCGCCGAATCGGAGGCGACCCCGTCGCCCAGCTCCATGAGGGCGGGGCCGGAATATCGACTGGCGATGCTGGGCGTCCTTG
>JARXKQ010000121.1 GCA_030271555.1 Chloroflexota bacterium
CATAGCCCGGCGATCAACTCAAGCTCGGCCCGGGTGAAGACCTTGCCCGTTGGGTTGTGCGGTGTGTTGAGCACGATGCCGCGGGTGCGCGGCCCGAACGCCGCGCGCAGCTCAGCCTCGTCGATGTGCCAGTCGGGCTCGTGCAGCGTCACGTACCTGGGCACGGCGCCCGACAGGATCGCGTCGGGGCCGTAGTTCTCGTAGAACGGCTCGAAGACGACGAGTTCGTCTGTCGGATCGAGCAGCGCCAGCATGGCCGCGATCATGCCCTCGGTTGCGCCGCAGGTGACGGTCAGGTCGGTCTGCGGGTTCACCTTCCAGCCTGGATAGCTGCGTTCAGTCTTGGCGCAGATCGCCTCGCGAAAGTCGCGCGCGCCCCAGGTGATGGCGTACTGATTGACGTCCCCCTGGATCGCCGCTGCGGCTGCATCCTTGAGCTCCTGAGGGCAGGCGAAGTCGGGGAAGCCCTGGGCGAGGTTGACCGCGTCGTGCTGCAAGGCGAGCCGGGTCATGTCGCGGATGACCGATTCGGTGAAACGCCCGGCCTTGGCCGACACGCGCAGGGTGGCATTCAGCGCAGCACTCATCGCGCGGCATTGTTACAGGCGCCGCTGAGCGCGCACGGAAGCACGCCCCGGTCAGTTCGCCGCGGCAGCTCCGGTGGCTGTCCGGCGCGGCAGCCAAACACTGAAAACGGCACCGCCTCCGGTCGCGTCGTCAACGTGCAGCGTCGCGTCCTGGCGCGCGGCGAGGACACGCGCGATGGCCAGGCCCAGGCCGGTGTTGCCCGTCTCGCGGCGCCGTCCGGCGAGGCGCGCAAATGGCTCGAAGATGCGCAACCGCTCGTGCACGGGCACGCCCGGTCCCTGGTCCGCGACGCCGATTGACACCTGCGGCTGGCGGCCGTCGTTGAGCGGCGCCACTACCAGGCGAATGGTGCCGTCGGCCGGGGAGTGGTCGATCGCGTTGTCGATGAAGATCAGCAGCAGCTGGGTCATGCGGTCGGGATCGGCGCGTACCAGGAGCTCCCGATCGGCCCCGGTCGCGCCCTGCTGGACGACCTGCAGACGCACACCGCGCTCGCTTGCGATCGCCCCCGCGCGGTGCGCCAACTCGGCGACGAAGCCGCGCATCTCGATCTCCTCCGGCTTGACGACGATCGCGCCGGCATCGGCGGAGGCGAGCGCCAGCAGGTCGCCGACCAGGCGCCCCAGCCGATCTGATTCCGAGACGATGTCAGCGACGAGTCGCTGGCCGTCGGGCCGCACCAGGTTTTCGCGCTGCAGGACTTCCGCTGACGCGCGGACAACGGCGACCGGCGTGCGCAGCTCGTGCGATGCTGACGCGACAAAGCGCCGCTCGGCATTGAAGGCCGAGCGAATTGGTCCCATGGCGCGCGTCGTGACCACCAGCGTCACCACCGCGGCGCCCAACAGGCCGATCAGGCTGGCCAGTACGATCGTGACCAGGATCGTGCTCGTTTGCTGGTCGTGCTGCGTCAGCAGGAAGCCTGTCTGGAGCAGCGCCACGACGTCGCCCCGGGTATTCAGCACGCGCTCGGTGAGGAGGCGGATGTGCACGCTCCCGACGGTCACCGTGCGCAGGTCATCGCCGCGCGTCGCAGCAGCAGCAGCTTCGGCATCAGGCAGTCCGGCGAGCTTGATCTGCTGTGGGTTTGAGAGCACGTTCGCGTTGGTGTCGAGCACTAGATAGAAGGTCTGGAAGGACTCGAGCTGCGCTTCGTCGCTGTCGAGCAGCCCCAGGCCCGATGGAACCGGTGTGGCGGTGGGGGCAGGCGTTGGCGCTGCAGTCGGCACCGGTGTCACGCCGGTCTCGCCTTCGTCTGAGGTCTCGCCGTCAGCGGAGCCATTCTCGGTTTCGGGACTTGAGGTTTGAGTCGGCTGTCCCTCCTGGTCGGTCTCCTGGAGCAGCGTCTCCAGCTCGGTCAGTCGGGCGGCAGCCACCTGCTCCAACGTGCGATCGACGTTTTCGTTGGTCATGCCGACGGCCACCGCGGCCGTGACCAGGCCCACTCCGGCCAGGAGGGCGGCGATCAGGGCGAGCGTGACGAAGGCAAGGCCGCGCGACGTCCGCCGGACCAACCGGTCCGACGGAGTCACCGCCGTGACAGGCTTAGCCGCCCGGTTGAAGCGCATAACCGACTCCGCGCACGGTCCGCAGGGCCTTGTTCTGGCCAAGCGCGCCCAGCTTGCGCCGCAGGTAGTGGATGTACAGGTCGACGACGTTCGAGTAGACGTCGGGCTCCGCGCCCCAGACCGAGTCGAGAATCTGCTGGCGCGTCACGACCTGGCCCGCGTGGCGGATCAAATAGCCCAGCAGCGCGTATTCGCGTGCCGACAGCAGCTCGCTCCGCTCGCCCACAGTCACCTGGTGACGATCTGGATCCAGCGCGATCGCGCCCGCGGCCAGGCGCTCGGCGACGAGCTCTGGGCTGCGCCGGGTGAGTGCGCGCAGGCGCGCCAGCAGCTCGCTGAACGCGAAGGGCTTGGGCAAATAGTCGTCGGCGCCGGCATCCAACCCCTCGACACGGTGTTCGAGTGCCGAAAGGGCAGTGACCATGAGCACGGGCGTCGAGTTGCCGCGCCGGCGCATCGTGCGCAGCACCTGCTCACCGCTGATCCCGGGCAGCATTCGATCGAGCAGGACGACGTCGTAGCTGTGCTGGCTGCTCAGCTCGAGCGCGGTCTCACCGTCGCTCGCGACGTCAACCGTGTAGCGCTCAGCGACGAGCACGCGCCGCATCGCATCGGCCATACGCTCTTCGTCTTCGACGAGCAGAACTCGCTTCATGCCTTCCATATAGGCACCGTCCGCGCTTGCGCGCAAGGTTCAAATGGCCCTCATTGGCGAATTCACATGCTCGACTAAAACTGGCCACATCTCGGCCGCCCAGACTGCCCCTCAGCCGTGATATTTCAAGAGGAGGAGCAGCCGTGATCCACCGACTTGCATTGTTCGTGGGCGGCGCCGGCGCGGCCGGTGTTCTCGCCCTGGCGCTAACCCTGAACGGGTCAGCGCCGCCCACCTCCACAGACGCGTTCGTGCCTGTCGCGAACGACGTAACCGCCGGCGACCAGCTGGCGCTGGCGCCGCCCACCGTTCCCCCGGTCCAGGTCACCGATCCGGGCGCGGACCAGACCGCGCCGTCAGTCAAGAAACAGGTCGACACGATCTACGTCCTGTCGGCGCCCCATAAAGGCGACCAGCCCAGCGACACGCCTCGCCCGCCGCGCAGCGACGGTGGTGGCAACGTCGCCGGTGATGACGGCCAGGGCGATGAATCGGGCGATTCGTCCGACGACCAGACCGGGGGCCAGGACGTACACGCCGGCGGCGATCAATCCGACGACGGCGGGTCCAATGGCGGCGGCCAAGAGCCGGGCGACGACTGATGGCAGCCAAAGAGCCCGTTTCCCAGGGAAAGCCGGTGACATCTGGCCGGGAGCTGCCGCCGCGCCGTGGCGGAGCGGCGAGCGAAGCGGTGAGCGCCGACTCGGCTGACATCCCGCGCGCCTCGCGGCCACGCGAAGGCATCGAGCATCGCCGGGTTCCCGCCCGCTCTGGGGGCGAACCGGTGCGTCGTCCGACCAATCGGCCCGATCCACGACCAATGCGCGTCGTCTACGGCGCAGGTGCCGTTGCGGCAATGAGCATCATGGCCGTGGGCCTGGTCCAGCCCAACTGGACGTCCACAGCTGATCCCGGCCCAACCGACGACAGCTTCAACCCGACCGACGATCCGGGCGCGATCGCAGTCCTACCCGACGGCACAGATCCTGGCCAACCCGATCCCACCGGCACCAGCGCCGGCGGCCGGCGCGGCAAGGTGCGGCAAGTCATCCGCTACATCTACCTCAAGCCCGGCCAGACGGCGCCGCCTGGCGCCACGGTGATCTCAGCGAGCGCGCCACCGCCGCGCGTCGTAGGCAACCACCCATCGAACCCCGACCCAACGGCCACGCCACGGCCGCACAGCGGCGGCGGCAACAACGGCGGCGGTGGCGGCGGCGTGACCGCCACGCCCCGACCCACGCCGCGCCCCACCCAGCCGCCAGCGGCGACTCCCAAGCCCACGCCCAAGCCAACGCCTAAGCCCACGACGCGTCAATCGGGCCATCCCTAGACCCTCCTGAGCCGCGTGAGCGAACTCCAATGCCGGGCAAATGGAGGCCACAGAAGGCCCAGACAGACTCCGTAGCAGATCAGCTCAATAGGCGGATCGGCTCAACGGAGGCTCAAGACAGATGGTTCACCGGCTCGCAATCTTTCTCGGTGGTGTCGGCGCGGCAGCAGTCCTTGCCCTGTCAATGAACATGGGCGGACTTTTCACTGCCGCGCCGACGGCAGCTGACCCTTCAGCCGCAACAACGGGCGCCGACCAGGCAGTGGCTGCAGCCCCGGACACGACCAAGACGGTCATCGACAAGGTTTACGTCGAGCCCACGCCGCAGCCGGCAGTGGTTCACGTCAACAAACCGCGCCGCAACCCGGCGCCAGCGCCCACAGTCAGCCAGCCGCGCGGCGAGCGCGAGCCTGGTGACGGTGGCGAGCGAGGCGGCGACTGATGCCAGTCAACCGGCCGCTCCCCCCGTTGCCGCCGCGGCCAGTACGCGATCTGCCGGCGCGACCAGCTCCCGCCCCCGAACCGACATCTGTCGGCGACGCGGCTGGTGCGATATCGCTCCCCGAGGGCGTGTCGCGCGACATGATCGTGGCCCTGGCCCGCGAGCTGGCCGCCGAGATGGCGCGCTCAGCCCGACCGGCCCCAGGGGCCCGCCCACTAACGGACGCTCGACCAGCGCGCCCGGACTCCCGGCAGTCCAAGCCTGATGCCCGGCCAATGCGCTTCGTCTACGGCGCCGGGGCGGTGGCGGCGATGAGTGTCATGGCTGTCGGACTCGTGCAGCCAGACTTCGCCGCCAC
>JARXKQ010000122.1 GCA_030271555.1 Chloroflexota bacterium
GCAACCTGCAGCGGCTCGACGGTCCGGTGCGCGGCAACGGCAAGATCATCCAGGAGCTCGAGAGCGTGTTCCGCGGTGCCGGCTGGAACGTCATCAAGGTCATCTGGGGCCGCGAGTTCGACCCGCTGCTCGCCGGTGACGTCGATGGCGTGCTCGTCGACAGGATGAACGACACGCTCGACGGCGAGTTCCAGAAGTACAGCGTCGAGAGCGGCGCCTACATCCGCGAGCACTTCTTTGGGCCCGACCCGCGGCTCCAGGCACTGGTCGCGCACCTGTCGGACGACGACATCGCCCATCTACGCCGCGGCGGCCACGATTACACCAAGGTCTATGCCGCGTATGACGCCGCAACCAAGGCCAAGGGCCGCCCGACGGTGATCCTGGCGAAGACCGTCAAGGGCTGGACGCTGGGCACCGGCGTCGAAGGCCGCAACATCACCCACCAGGCGAAGAAGCTGACCGAGCAGGAGCTCAAGACCTTCCGCGACCGGCTTGAGCTGCCCATCTCCGATGCCGACCTGAAGGATGCGCCCTACTACTACCCGGGCGACACGGCGCCGGAGATCGAGTACCTCAAGGAGCGCCGCGTGATCCTGGGCGGAGCTCTGCCGCGTCGTGTGGTCGTGACCAAGGACTTCGAGCTGCCCGGTGACAGCGTGTTCGACGAGTTCATGAGCGGCTCGGGCACCCAGGAAGCCAGCACGACCATGGCGTTTGCCAAGCTGCTGCGCAACCTGTTGCGCGACAAGGCCATCGGCGAGCGGATCGTGCCCATCATCCCTGACGAGGCACGCACCTTCGGCATGGATCCGCTCTTCAAGGAAGTCGGCATCTACTCCGCGCTGGGCCAGCTGTATGAACCGGTCGACTCGAACCTGGTGCTGAGCTACCGCGAGGCCATGGACGGCCAGGTGCTCGAAGAGGGCATCACCGAGGCGGGTTCGTCGGCGTCATTCCAGGCCGCCGGCACGTCGTACGCGACTCACGGCGAGCCCATGATCCCGCTCTACATCTTCTATTCGATGTTCGGCTTCCAGCGCACCGGCGACGAGTTCTGGGCCTTCGCCGACGCGCGCGGGCGCGGCTTCCTCCTGGGCGCCACGGCCGGCCGGACGACGCTCAACGGCGAGGGGTTGCAGCACGAGGACGGCCACTCGCTCGTGACTGCGAGCGTCATCCCCACGATCCGCGTCTATGACCCCGCCTTCGCCTACGAGACGGCCGTGATCATCCGCGAAGGCATCGAGCGCATGTACGGCGCCAAGCCAGAGGACGTCCTCTATTACCTGACGCTCTACAACGAGAACTACGCGATGCCCGCGCGGCCTGAAGGTGTCAGCGACGAGGACATCACGCGCGGCCTGTACTTGTTCCGCGCCGCCCCTGAGATCGCAACGCCAAGCAGCAATGGCACCGGTAACGGCCGCACGGCACGCCCGGCTCTGGCGGTATCACTGCTCGCCGGCGGCTCGATTATGCAGCAGGCATTGCGCGCCCAGGCGATGCTCGCTGAGCGCGGCGTCGCGGCCGACGTCTGGAGCGCCACCTCGTACCAGCTGCTCCGCCGCGAGGCGCTCGAGACGATGCGCTGGAACTACCTCCACCCCGACCAGGAAGTGCGCCGGCCGCTCGTTTCGCAGCTGCTCGCCGAGCCGGCCGCGCGCGGCCCCATCGTCGCCGTGAGCGACTTCGTGACCGACTGGCCGGACATGATCTCGCGCTGGATCCCCGGCAGCTCGTACATGTCGCTGGGCACAGATGGCTTTGGCCGCTCCGATACGCGTGAGGCCCTGCGCCGCTTCTTCCAGGTCGACGCCGACCACATCACCGCCGCCGCGCTGTCCGAGCTGGCTCGCGCCGGGAAGCTGGACGCGGCCGAGGCGCGCAAGCACATCGTCGATCTTGGACTCGCCGAGGAAGAGGCATTCGCGCTTTCGTAGCAGTCGCTGCGGCGATTGTTGTCACTCTTGGCTTGGGAGCCTGCAGCGCCCCAGTCACCCCGCTTCAAGCGACCGGCGTTGTCATTGCAGCGGACGGGCCCACTGCAGCCCAGGTCGATTCCTTCACCATTCGCACTGCAGCGGGACAGACGCTTGTCTTCAAGGTGGTGCGGTTGGATTTGACGAATGGCGGGCTGCCTTCGGCGCACCTGCGCGAGCACATGTCGTCAGGCGAGCCAATTGTCGTTACCTACCACCCAGAGAACGGCGTCAACGTCGCCGACCGATACACCGACGCGGCGACGGAAGGGCCCACTGGACCGCCAACTCCGACTATGTCGCCGACGGCCGGTCCATCCGCCAAGCCGACACCGACACCGACTACCGCGCCAACCGCGGTGCTGCCGTTCCATCTTTCGGCGCAGCCGTTCGCCGACGGCTTCCTGGAACTGACGTTCCTCACCAATGCCGGCGACGGCAGCGGCGATCTGTACGTCGTCGAGCAGCGTGGCAAGGTGTATCGGATGGCGGCCGACGGCACGGTCGACATGACGTCGCCGTTCCTCGACATCGTCGACAAGGTGAGCTGCTGTGACGAGCGCGGGTTGCTCGGCTTGGCCTTCCACCCGAGCTTTGCCGACAACGGCCGGCTATTCGTCGACTACACCAACGTGGCCGGCAACACCATCGTGGCGGAGCTGAGCCTTGGCGCCGACGGCAACGTCGATCCCGAATCGGAGCGGTTCCTCCTGGGCATCAGGCAGCCGTTTCCCAATCACAACGGCGGCATGCTCGCCTTTGGCGCGGATGGCTACCTCTACATCGGCGCTGGCGACGGCGGGTCAGGCGGCGATCCGTACGGCAACGGCCAGAGCACCGACACGTTGCTCGGCAAGATCCTGCGCATCGACGTCGACCACGGCGACCCGTACGCGATCCCGGACGGCAACCCATACCCGGTCGTCAACCGCGCGGGCGCGAAGCCCGAAATCTGGGACGTCGGCATGCGCAATCCGTGGCGCTTCTCGTTCGATCGCGCGACCGGCGATCTGTGGATTGGCGACGTGGGCCAAGACAGGTACGAGGAGGTCGACGCGGAGCCGGCCGGCGAGGGCGGTCGCAATTACGGCTGGAACACCATGGAAGCGACGCACTGCTTTCTCGTCGCGGGCTGCGACTCGACCGGCATAACGCTGCCTGTCGCCGAGTACAGCCATAACGACGGCTGCTCCATTACCGGTGGCTATGTCTATCGCGGCAGCCTGTACCCAGCTCTGGTCGGCCTGTACGTCTTCAGCGACTACTGCTCCGGCAATCTGTGGGCAATCGACGCCGCATCGTCGATCGGGGCCGGCCCGGTCACGCCCATCGAGTACGGCAACGCGAACATCAACCCGACCGCCTTCGGTGAAGACGAGTCAGGCGAGCTCTATCTGGTGAATGGCGCCGGTCAGATCTTCCGGCTGACGGCCGACTGACTTCCGAGTGACTCGCCTAGGGGGCTGACGGCGGCCAGCCCTCTGCAATCAGGTTGGCTACCAGGGCGGTCCAGCCGGCCGCGTTGTCGGCGCCCAGGCCCGCTCCCGTATCGCCGTCGAAGAACGCATGCAGCCGGCCGGTGCTGGTCCAGTCGGCCTCAACGGAGCCAACCACGTCGTCGCGCACGTCCTGGGCGAGGCTTGGATCGAATTCCATCAGCGCCTGCACCAATAGATAATTGAACGGCACCCACACTGGTCCGCGCCAATTCGAGTTGACGCCGCGCAGCTCGACTCCGGGCACATACAGCGGATCGTTCGCCGCGAGACTGCGAATGCCGGCAGAGCCCAGGAGCTGGTTGGGGTCGCGCAACGCCGACAGGATGGGC
The DNA here is from genome assembly GCA_030271555.1 of Chloroflexota bacterium. Classification (GTDB taxonomy): domain Bacteria; phylum Chloroflexota; class Limnocylindria; order Limnocylindrales; family CSP1-4; genus JALYGJ01. Next base: position 3,811 of record JARXKQ010000122.1, read on the forward strand.
GGCAGGCGTTCGGGGGGCACGACGCCGGCGATGAGCGGCACTAGACCCGAGTACGACTTGTGCATGTAGAGCGCGCCGTCCGAGCCCTGGTCGTAGTAGTAGCCGCTTGACTCGTCCCACAGGGTCGAGTTGATCGCGTCCTGGATGCGGCCGCGGTCGATCCAGTAGCGCTGCGACGTGGCCGGGTCATGCAGCTCGCTGGCGATGCGCGCCATGTCACGCGCGAAGAACGCCATCCAGGCGCTCGCGTCGGCCTGGGCCGCGGCGCCGATGGGCCGCGGCAGGTTCTCCATGCCCAGGCTGCCCGCCGAGAACAGCGCGTTCGCGGTCTGGTAGTGGCTCCACCAGTAGTCGTAGTTGCTCTTAAGTGCCGGATACACGTCGGCCAGGAACGTGGCGTCGTGATTCTTCTCGTACACCTGCCAGGTGGCCCAGGCGAAGATCGGCGGGCACTCGGCATCCATCGCCCATTCGTCGCACGGGATGTGGCCGTCGGCCTGTTGCCAGCGGTCGGACAGATAAAAGCGCAGCTGGTCCTCGGCAAGCGTCGGGTCGATGAGCGCGGCCGTGACTGCCTGGAAGGCCCCCGCCCACGAATCGGGCGAGGGGTATTCCCACTTGTCGGGCAGGATCACGACATCGTGCGCGTCGATCAGCCCCGCATATGCGTTGTTGCCGCTCGAGTCGCCGTCCCAGCGGTAGTAGGTCTCGTTCCAGATCATGCTCATGAGGGCTTGCCGGTAGAGCGACAGGTGGTCGCTCACGGCCCCGGCGAAGACCTCCGCGCTCTCATCGCGCCGCGCGGCTATGACCGCGGCGCTTTGATCGTGGGCCACGCCGGCCTGCGTCGAGGCCACGGCCGTTGCCCCGTCAGGCGTACCAGCGCTGGCCGAGGCGCGGACGCCCGACGGAACGGCTGCCTCAGCCACGCCAATCGGGATCACCTTGCTGGCGCCTGCCGGAATCTCGAGCCGATAGGCCAGGGCCCCGATGTTGCCGCCCTGATCGCCGCTTAGCCCATCGCCCCGCAGGTTGGCATCAAGCGCGCCCTTGTCGGGGCTGATCTGCCACTCAGATGGTGCGTCGCCGACCACCGCGACGGTCGATGACTGGCCCCCGAGCACAAGGCCGTTG
>JARXKQ010000123.1 GCA_030271555.1 Chloroflexota bacterium
TGGTCCTCATCGGCGAGATCGGCGGCGACGGCGAAGAGCGCGCCGCTGAGTGGATCGCGGCCAACATGCCCAAGACGCCGGTCGCCTCATTCATCGCCGGCCGGACCGCGCCACCGGGTCGTCGCATGGGTCACGCCGGGGCGATAATCAGCGGCGGACGAGGTACGGCGCAGAGCAAGGTTGCTGCCCTCGAGGCAGCCGGAGTCCGTGTCGCAGAAGCGCCCAGTCAGATCCCACAGTTACTGATGAAGGCCGGCGTCCGTCGCAACTGAGTGCCGAAGGCCGATTCGCAGAACATGACTGAAGAGGGAAAGGATGCGCATACGACGCAGGCTGATGAGCGCGGCCATTCTGGTGCTGACACTGACGGCCAGCCTGGCTCTGCCCGGAACGGCAAGCGCTGCCCACAATGGCGCCCTGTATCGCGTTTTCACGTATATCCACTGCGATGAGCCGACATGCGGCGGCTCGGGAGTGCTTCCGCGGTGGATTTCGACGCTGCGCAACCCGTTCGTAGCGGTTACCGACGGCGAGGGCAACTTCTACCACCGAGCCAAGATCTACACCTGGGGCCGCAGCGGCCATCGCGCACGCTGCGATTCGACGTTGTTCGACAAGCCCTTCAGTGGTCGCTGCGTTGTAAGCGATTTCGGTGAGGGCTACGTCGCTGAAGGCTGCGGTGGGGTGACCCGCGACTTCTGGGTCACGAGCGAGACGGCGCGCTTCAACGGCGGCCCATGGAAAGTCGATCCGTTCGCGCCCTATCCCATCGACACGTGTCAGTACGCGATGCCTGGCCATTACTCGGAAGTCGACCTCCTCGGCCAGGACTACGCCGGCGTGACGGCCTACATGGACGTCAGTCGCGAACCGCGTTGACGCCGCGCGTCACAACGCGTACCGGGTCGTCGGCACACCGAACTTATCCATTTGGGGGCGGAGGGAGCGAAACAACGTGTCGCAGTTCACCGGGGGAACATTCGGCAACTACAGCCGGCTCTGGCTGATCATCACCGGCGCGATCCTGCTAGGGGTCGGCGCGATCATGGCCATCACGCTGGGCAACATCCCGTACGCGGGCACGGCCATGCTGATGACCGGCGGGTTCATGGCCCTGGTCGGGATCGCCCTGATCATCATCGGTGTCGTCGTCGGCCAGCGCGCCGCGTCAACTGACGCGCTGCTCACATCGGGTACGCCGGCCACGGCGCAGATCACCGGCATCACCCAGACGGGCATGTACTTCAATGAGCAGCCGCAGATCAAGATGCAGCTGTTGGTGGCGCTGCCCGGCCAGACTCCGTACGCGGCGCAGCACACCGAGATCGTGCCGCTCATGCTGCTCGGCCGCCTGACCTCAGGCTCGCCGCTGCAGGTCCGCGTCTACCCCATGAACCTCAATCGAATCGCCGTCGACTGGGGCGCCAGCGGCTTTGGCGGTGGCGCAATGGCCAGCGCGATGGGCGGTCCCGCGCCCACGACGTCCGCCCCTGCCGCCGGCCAGCTGCCGACCACGGGCGCGATGCTCGCGGGCGCCGGATCGGCCGGCGCAGCAGGCATGGACGAGAGCCTCGCCCAGGTGCAGGCGGCACTGGCGTCTAGCGGCATGGCCGCAGCTGCGCCCTTCCAAACCGCCCAGCAAGGCAGCTACACGGTCGAGCAGCTGCGTGCGTATCTGCGCCAGAACGGCAAGGATGCGAGCGCGACGATTGACACGCTCAACGACTCAGGCAAAGACGTAGGCGACGAGCACCTCTACACGATGGGGATGACGCTCAAGATCCCCGGCCAGCCTGACAAGAAGCTGCCCCAGTCGGCCGCGATGGTGCCGCAAGCCAAGATGCACCGGCTCTTCCAAGGCATGACGGTGCCCGTCAAATACGAGGCGACGAACCCCGACCTGCTGATGCTCGACTGGGAAAAGATCTAACCACCGACCGACTCGGGTGGCCGATCCAAGTCGGCCATCTGACCGCCCTCAGAGCACTAACTGACCACTTCGCGATTGGGATCAACCTGCGCTCGATCGGTAATCGCCGCCTGGGCATGGGTTCGGCCGGCATATGGCCAATTAGGCGTAGCCAAGCGACTGCCAGGCGGGGCCGCCCGGCGCCTCGATCAGCTCGACCAATACGCCGTGGCATGAGCGCGGGTGAATGAACGCGACCGGACCCTCCGCGCCTCGGCGTGGGGCCGCGTCGATGAGCTCGATCCCCTGCTCAGCCAGGCGGTTCAGCTCGGCGGCCAGATCAGCCACCTCGAGGCACACGTGGTGAAACCCCTCGCCCCTGTTGGCGAGGAAGCGCGCCACCCCGGTGTCGTCACGCGTGGGCTGGACGAGCTCGATGCTCGACTCGCCCACCGGCAGGAAGCCGATCTTCACGCCATCGCTGTCGATGGGCATGACCTCGTCGAGCTCCAGCCGCAGCGTGTCGCGATAGAAGCCAAGCGCCGCGTCCAGGTCGCGTACGACCACGGCGACGTGATGGATTCGACTTGGGTGCTCTGAGATATCGAATTGCTGTTCGGTTTGACTCATACCGTGATCAGCTCCCGGTGCTCGCCGAAGGCAACCCTGAGCACGTCGCTGATCTCGCCCAGCGTGGCGCGCGCTTTGACCGCGTCGATGATCGCCGGGACGAGGTTGCCATCGCCGCGCGCGGTTTCCGCCAGCGCCCGCAAAGACGCCTCGTACACCCCAGCGTCGCGGGTCGCGCGAACGCGCTGGACGCGCGCGACCTGATCGCGCTCCCCCTGCGGGTCGATGCGCTGTAGGTCCGGCGTGTGGACCTCGCCGTCCACGAACTTGTTGACGCCAACCACGACCTGCTCGCCCGCCTCGATCCGGCACTGCGAGTGGTACGCCGCTTCCTGGATCTGACGCTGTTGGTAGCCCGCCTCGATCGCCTTGACGGCGCCACCGGCCGCGTCGATCTCCGCGAGGTAATCGTTAGCCGCCGCCTCGAGCTGATCGGTCAGGCGCTCAATGAAATATGAGCCTGCGAGCGGATCGGGCGTGGCCGTAACGCCGCTCTCGTACGCGATCACCTGTTGCGTGCGCAACGCGAGGCGCGCCGCCGCTTCCGTGGGCAGGGCGAGCGCCTCGTCGCGCGCGTTCGTGTGGAGCGATTGCGCGCCCCCCAGGACGGCGGCGAGCGCCTCGATCGTCGTGCGCACGACATTGTTGTCGACGCTTTGCGCGGTGAGCGACGAGCCCGCCGTCTGGACGTGGAAGCGGCACATCATCGAGCGTGCCTGCTTGGCGCCAAACCGGTCGCGCATGATCCGCGCCCACATCCGCCGCGCGGCGCGGAACTTGGCCACTTCCTCGAAGAGCTCGCTCCATGCCGCGAAGAAGAAGCTCAACCGGCCGGCGAACTCATCAACGTCCAGGCCGCGCGATTTGGCCGCATCCACGTAGGCGATGCCGTCGGCGAGCGTGAATGCGAGCTCCTGCGCGGCGGTCGCACCGGCCTCGCGCATGTGGTAGCCGCTGATCGAGATCGTGTTCCACTTGGGCAGCTCGCGCGCGCAGAACTCGAAGATGTCGGTCACGAGGCGCATCGACGCTTCCACCGGGTAGATGTACGTCCCGCGCGCGATGTACTCCTTGAGGATGTCGTTCTGGATGGTGCCGCCGAGCTTGTCGCGCGGTATGCCCCGGGCATCGGCCACCGCGACGTAGAACGCCAGCAGGATTGCGGCTGTGGCGTTGATCGTCATCGACGTGGTCATCTCGCCCAGGGGCAGGTCGGCCAGGAGCGTCTCCATGTCGTCGATGCTGGAGATCGGGACCCCTACCCGGCCGACTTCGCCCGCTGCCGCGGAAGCATCGGGGTCGTAGCCCATCTGGGTCGGCAGGTCGAAGGCGACGCTCAGCCCGGTCTGGCCCTGCTCCAGCAGATACTTGAACCGCTGGTTGGTGTCGGCCGCGGTGGCGAAGCCGGCGTACTGGCGCATCGTCCAGAGCCGGCCGCGATACATCGTTGGCTGCACGCCGCGGGTGAACGGGAACTGTCCCGGCGCCCCCAGCTGCTCGGCGTCGTCCCAGCCGTTCAGACTCGACTCGTCGTAGAGCGGCTCGACCTCGATGTCGCTGGTTGTCCGATAGCGCTGCTCGGTCATTGCGCCTTGAGTCTACTTATCTGCCGCGGCTACTCGATGCTGAGCAGCTCGCCGTGGCGCTCGACCAGCGCGCCCACCTCCACTTTGAGTCGCACCACCTTGCCGGCGTGCGGGGCGCGAATCTCGTTCTCCATCTTCATCGCCTCGATCGCCAGCAGCCGCTGGCCGGCCTCGACCTGCTCGCCGTCGGCGACCCACAGCTTCACCACCCGGCCCGGGATCTGGGCGCGCAACGTCAGGTCAGCCACGCGATGATGAGCGGCCGCGTCACGAGTAGCGCGGTCGCGCAGCTCCGCCCGGGCGGCCGACTCGACAGTTGCCTCGAAACGCCAGCCACCGACTACCACTTCCAGCCGAGTCCGACCTTCCGACCGATCCTCCGCGCTGGCGGGCAGCAATCGGACCGACTCGCCCCTGCCCTGTGGGGCGAACCTGGCAACGTCCTCCGGCGCCGGTTGGATCGTCAAGGGCACGTCTGGGAGCGACACTCGGAGTCGGTCCGTCATCGGCTTTTCTCCGTTGCTTCGGCGACGCCGGCGCGCCACCAGGTGGACGGCGCATGGCCGTTGCTGAGCGTGGCGACAGGGTTTGAGGTGACCGCGAGGTCACGTGTCGCGAGCGCGGCCAGCTCGGCGGCGCGGAGCGCGGCGACCGGCACCACTTCGGCCGGCCGCCACTTGCGCGCGACGAAGTCGGTCGACAGGTCGTCCGCGGTGGCAAAGCCGGGCTGGTCGACCAGCCAGCGGTGGAAAGGCAAGGTCGTCTGTACCCCGCCGATGACGAACTCGT
>JARXKQ010000124.1 GCA_030271555.1 Chloroflexota bacterium
CCTCGAGCCGGACTGCTCGGCGGTTGCGGCGCCAGCCGCTGCCGAGTGCCAGGGCCGCGGCAAGGATCACGATCAGCGCCCCTGCCAGGAGTGCTCCACAGGTGCTGCTGTTGACGGCGTTGACCGAGGCCATCGTCGTGTCAGGCAGCGTCGGGGTGGTGGTCGGGTTCACCGGCGTCGGCGTCGGTGTTGGCCCACCCTGGAGCTTGTAGCAGAAGGACAGGAAGGTGATCGAGTTGACCGTGCCACTGCCGTTGACCGACAGGACCGGCGGGTCGTACTCGAACAGCGCACCACCGGTTGCCGTCCGGGCAAAGACCGAGCTGATGGCGATGTTCGACAGCCAGTCAAAGGTGTGGCCGTTGTAGTTGTTGAGGTTGATCAGCGCCGTGCCGTCACCGAACGTCCCGTTGTGGTTGATGAGCAGCGAGGCGAGGGCGCCGTTGCTGATCTCGACCATGGTCAGGTCGGGCCGGTTGGTGAGACAGGTCGTGCCGTTGGGCGTGGGTGAAGGCGTCGCGGACGAACCTGGCGTCGGCGAGGGCGTCGGGGTTGAGCCCCCGTTCGGGACCTCGCTGAAGTTGTAGTTCGAGGCGTTGACGCCGGCACCCAGGTTGATGCCCAGGATCAGGTCGACTGCGGCGCCCGACCCACCAGCGTTGCCGGGGAAGATCCCGCCCTGGCTGTAGCCACTGGGCTGAACCTCATGCAGGAAGTAGCTTCCCGCAGGCACGTTGGGCAGGGTGTAGTTGCCGTTGCTGTCAGTCTGAACGAGAGCGACCAGCGTTCCGTTGCTCGTGTTATGGAGCTCGATGGTCGCGCCGCCGATGGCGCCGGCGCCAGGCCAGACGACGAGCGCGTTCTCCGCGAAGTACACGTGGCCGGAGATCGAGCCGTTGGGCTGCGGTGTCTGGCACGAGCACGGCGTCGGCGAAGGCGTCGGCGAAGGCGTCGGCGAAGGCGAGGCGGTCGGTGAGGGCGTCGGGCTTGGGCTCGGCGTCACGGGTGGCGTCGGGCTCGGCGTAACGGGTGGCGTCGGGCTCGGCGTCGGCGTCGCGCAGGCGCACGGCGGGGTCGGCGACGGAGTGGGGCCGGGCACGATCTCGCTGAAGTTGCAGCCTGAGCCGTTGCTGTTGGCGCTGACGTTGACACCCAGGATCAGGTCGACCGGAGCTGCGACTCCACCTGTGCTGCAGGGGAAGATGCCGCCCTGGTTGTACCCGTTGGGCTGGAATTCACGAATGATGTAGCTGCCTGTCGGCACGTTGGTGAACGTGTAGCAGCCGTTCGCGCCCGTGTTGGCGCTGCCCACGATGGCGAGCGTGCTCGAGTTGATCAGCTGGATGGCGACACCCTGGATGGGGCCGTTGCCGGGGAACAGGGTGACCGCGTCGGGGGCGATGTAGACGCACCCGCTCAGGTTGCCCTGGCCGGGCGGCGTGGCCGACGGCGTGGCTGAAGGAGTTGCCGAAGGTGAAGGAGTTGCCGAAGGTGAAGGCGTGGGTGACGGCGTCGGGGTTGCAGGCGGCGTCGGCGACGGCGTTACCGGCGGGGTTGGCGTCGGCGAAACCGGCGTGCCCGGGATCTCACTGAAGTTGTAGCTGGTCGCGTTGACGCCCGCGCCGAGGTTGATCCCGAGGATCAGGTCGACCTGGGCCGCGAAGCCGCCGGCGCTGCCGGGGAAGATACCGCCCTGATCGAGCGGCCCAGCGGGCTGGACTTCGTGCAGGTAGTACGAGCCCGCGGGGATATTCGACAGGACGTAGTGGCCATTGGCATCGGTCACGGTCGAAGCGACGAATGTTGCCGTATTGGAGTTGAACAGCTGGACCGTCACGCCGCTGATCGGGCCGTTGCCGGGGAACAGCTGGCTTGAGTTCTGGGCGAGGTAGACGTTGCCCGAGATGGTCGCGTTCTGGCCCGGGGTGGGCGTCGGCTGCGACGGTGTCGGGGTTGGCGTCTGCGGAGGCGTGGGCGTGGCCGTCTGCGGAGGCGTGGGAGTCGGCGTCTGCGGCGGTGTCGGAGTGGGCGTCTGGCCCGGCCGCACGTAGCAGAAGGCAGTCATGTTGATCACGCCATGGCCGGGCTCGCTGAAGTTGGAGCCGAAGGTGATGGGCGGGTTGAACTGGTAGCGGTTGGTGCCGCTGTTGCCGTCGACGAGCAGCTCCTGCACGCCTAGGTTCGAGTTGAAGTCCTCGAGCTCGCCTGAGTTGCGGAAGTTGACGCTGACGACGAACGTGCCGTCCGTGTAGGTCGCGTCGAACGCGCCCTGGATGAGCAGCCGGCTGGTGCCGACCGGGCAACGCAGGTCGTGGTTGTTCGGCGTCTGCGAAGGCGTGGGGGTGGGCGTCTGCGGCGGGGTCGGCGTGGCCGTCTGCGGGGGCGTGGGCGTGGCCGTCTGCGGAGGCGTCGGGGTAGGAGTCTGCGGCGGCGTCGGCGTCGCGCTATTAGAAGGCGTGGGCGAAGGGGTAGGCGACGAGCTGGGCGTCGGCGATGGAGTTGGCGAGGACGACGGCGTGGGCACCGGGATCGGCGCGCAGGTGTTGCCGAGCGGGGTCGACCCGTTCTTCTCGGCGCCGTTGTCGCCGTTATGGTCCGAACCGCCGCCGGTCACTTCCTTGGCGCCGTTCGGCGCGCCACCCGCGTTGGAGTCCTGACCGTGGACGTCGTACATGATTGAGCAGATGGTCACGCCCTGCTGGATCGCGGCCAGGGTGTAAACGTGCGAACCACCCAGGCAGGTCGGGGAGGGCGAGTTGGCGCTGCTGCACTCGACCGGATTACCGGTACCGAGATCGACCGCGCCCCAAACACCGCTGTTGTACGAGCCGTTGTACGTGCCGCAGCCGCCCCGCCATGCGGCGTACTGCGCAGCCAAACCGGGATCGTTGAACAGCGAACCGGCCTCTTCGGGCCGGGTGGGGTGAACCTCGTTATCAGCCGGGTTGTACGCGTTGGCCGAAGCTGCGCCAACGTCGATCGAGCCGAATGACTGCAGCGTGGTCACGTGGTTGCCGGACTGGTTGGGGTCGCCCCAATCGATGGCGTAGCCCGCACCGGTGCGGTTGGTGTTGCAGTCGCTGTGGTGCGTCGGCCACTGCCAGCCACCGCTGACCGAGACGCGAACGACCTGGACGCCGTTGACCAAGAAGACCTCGCTCGAGCGCACGCGCGCCTGCTCGGGCTTCGGATCGGGGGCATCGGCGAAAACCGCGCCGACAACAGCAATGAGCGCCATCAGGGCGACGGTCAATGCCGGTACAGCGCGGTGTCGCAGCAACGGCTGCGGAGGGGCGGAGCTACGGGCGTTCATGGCGGTTAGTACCTCTCACACGTTCTGCTCCCGTCCGGATAGGCTCAACATCCGTCTCGGGGCCAGGTCATGGTCCGGTACCTCGTCCGCCAGAGGTACTGCCACTGAATCTCCTCAACCCCACCACACCGCTCTCGCCGATCGATAGTTGTGACAGCAGGCAACGTTTGGTACTGGTACGGACGGCCCCGGCCGACCGATCCGCACCCCGCGGCCGAACTGATTCGGCCGATCTGGCGGTAGGACATTCGGGCCATGTGCACCGCGCAACGGTTTTGGGATACCTAGCGTGCAAAACGCTCTCAGCTGGTGCCCTTCGCCCGTGCCGCCCTCGCCGCTCCATCGCGACGACCTTCCGTCTCCGCCAAGCCCATTGCGGCTGGTCCGCCTCCGCCTGCGCCTCGCCCTGTTGACGATGGCCATCGTGCCAATGGCCATCTCCATGGCGCTGATCAACGCGCTACTCACCCCCATGGCCCACGGCGAGGGCCTGTATGTGCTCGCCATGATGGTCGCGCTGACGCTGTTGCTGATAGCGATCACCGTCTGGATGTCGCGTCAGATCCTCAGGCCCGCCGAGGAGCTCGATCGCTCGCGCGCAGACCTAAAGAAGATGTACGAGGTCGCGCGCGCCGATTCATTGCGCGACGGCTTGACCAGCCTGGGCAACCACCGCGCCTTCCAGGAGGAGCTTGACCGCGAGCTGGAGTGGTACCAGCGCTACAAGGTCCCGGTCGCGCTCCTGTTGATCGACCTGGACGACCTCAAGCTGGTCAACGATTCGTCCGGCCACGCAGCCGGCGACGACATGCTGCGCGAGATGGGCGCGCTCATCGCCGAGTCCGGCCGCTACGCCGATCGGGCGTTCCGGATTGGCGGCGACGAGTTCGCGATCCTCATGCCGCATACCGATGTTGATGGCGCGCTGCATATCGCGCGCCGCCTCCAGGAACGGGCGATGCAGCCGCGCCGCGGCTCGCGCCAGATTCCGTTCTCTGGCGGCGTTTCGGCCTGTCCCATGCTGGCCACCACGCGCGCGCAGCTGTTGGCGCAGGCGGACGCGGCCCTCTATTGGTGCAAACGCCACGGCCGGGCATCGATCGACGTCTTCCACCCGGTGCGTGACCGGGCGGCCAACCAGGAGGCGAGCAACGAGCTGTCCGCCGCGATCGCCAAGGTTGTCACCGACCGACTGGTCCGGCCTGTCTACCAACCCATCGTCGACCTGACGACCGGCCGGGTGATCGGTTTTGAGGGTCTTTCCCGGCCGACCGCAGAATCGGGATTTGCCGATCCGGGCTCGATGTTCCACGCCGCGGAAGCCGTTGGCCGAACTGTCGAGCTCGACCTGGCGTGCCTGCACGCCGTCGTCGCCGGCGCGCGCCAGATGCCGGCCGACCAGATGTTGACGATCAACGTCTCGCCGCGGACCGTTGAGGCGCCGCACTTCTCCTCTGATGCGCTGCTGGCGCTGCTGGGCCGCTATTCCATTGCGCCCGATCGCGTCGTCATCGAGCTGACCGAGCGCGAGAAGGTCGAAGACCTCAACCGCCTCCAGGCCAACCTGGGCGCGCTGCAGCGTCACGGCCTG
>JARXKQ010000125.1 GCA_030271555.1 Chloroflexota bacterium
CTCGTCGCGGCGCTTGTAGCGCTCGAAGAACGTATCGGCGGCCGCCCTGAATCGGCCCTCAGAGGTCGTGGGGTCGTCGAAGTCCCACAGCGCATCGATCTGCGCCTGGTGGGATCGCGCCGCGGAGCCAGAAGCAGGGTTGTTCAGAGCGGCAGGAAGACGAAGACGTCGAGGATGATCAGCGCGAAGAGCGCGGTCAGGTACGTGATCGAGAAGCGGTACAGCCTAACCGCTCGCACATCGGTCCCGTCGCGCCACATCAGGAGTGCCTGCATCAGGAAGAGCGCGCCAAGGATCACGGCCCCGGCGAGGAACACCAGGCCCATCCGCGCGACCGCGAAGAAGACCAGCGTCAGGCACACCATCAGGACGGTGTAGAGCGCGATCTGGCGCGTCGTCTCGGGGACGCCATGAGTCACCGGCAGCATGGGCACGCCGGCCGCGGCGTAGTCCTTGCGCAGCCGCAGCGACAGCGCCCAGAAGTGGGGCGGCGTCCAGTAGAAGACGATCGCAAACATAACCAGGGCGGGCAGGCCGATGTCACCGGTCACAGCCGCCCAGCCTATGACCGGCGGGAGCGCGCCGGCGGCCCCGCCAAGGACGATGTTCTGTGGCGTCGAGCGCTTGAGCAGCATCGTGTAAACGACGACGTAGAACGCCATGGCGATGAGCGTCAACAGCGCAGCGACGAGGTTGGTCGTAAAGGCCATGACCCCAAACGCGATCACGCCCAGGATCAGGCCAAAAACGAGCGCGTCCTCAGGTGAGACGTCATGTGCCGGCAGCGGTCGCCGCCGGGTGCGCGTCATCAGCAGGTCGATATCGCGGTCGATGTAGCAATTGATTGCATTCGCCGCGCCGGCCGCCAAGGAGCCACCCACGAGAGTCCATAGCAGCAAGTCGAGCCGTGGCACGCCCCGCGCTGCGAGGAACATCGCTGGCACTGTGGTGACGAGCAGCAACTCGATGATGCGTGGCTTCGTCAGCGCGACGTAGGCGCTGGCTCGGTCGCGCAGGCTGGGGTTGGAGTCGGAGGGGGCACCGGAACTGACCTCGACCTTTGTCTCGCCGGCGCGGGCCGCGAAGTAGCCGACGAACACCGCGCTGGCGAGCAGCGCCCAGATGGCCGCGCCCAGGGCCAGGTGGAGTGCCACCGCCCACGCCGCGAGCTGGGTCGAGATCTGGAGCGCGCCAACGATCACCTGTACGGCGTACAGCGCGGCGGCCGTGCCGACGAGAGCGAGCAGCGCCTCGCCACCGGGCAGCGCCGCGCCACCCGGGCGCGTAGCGCGGACCCTGCGCCAGACGATCCACGCGGCGGCCAGAACGAACACGCCGACCAGCGCGGCGACGATGCGATGCAGGAAGTGCGCCATCTGGAGCCCGGCCAGGACCGGATCGGCCGCAAAGGTGGGCAGCAGCTGACCGCTGAAGAGCGGCCAGTCGGGGTAGACCAGCGACGCCCCGGTCGCCACCACGTGCGAGCCAAAGAGCATCAGCGCGTAGGCCGAAGCCGCGACGAACACGAGCGACAACGTGAGGCGCTGCGAGCCGCCGCGCGCCGGCAGCGCCGCCGGGTAACGGGCGCGGACCGCGAGGAACGACAGCAGCCCCAGCAGCGCCAGGGCCGTAGCGAGGTGCGCGGTCACGGTCTCGCCCGCGTTGCTCGTGTCAACCGTGACCTTGCCGAGATACGCCTGGAAGAAGACCAGGACGACGGCCAGCAGGGAGCCAAACAGGATCGAGCGCACGCGCCGGTGGTCGAGCCAGGCGAGGACGGCCGTGGCCAGAACGAGCAGGCCGACGATCACGGCGACGCCCCGGTGAACCCACTCGATCCACGCCGCCGTATCACCGAACGGTGGCAGCAGAGCGCCGTGGCAAGTCGGCCAATCGGGGCAGCCCATGCCGGATCCGGTCGAGCGCACGATGGCGCCGATCACGATCAACAGATAGGTGGTCGCGGCAGTGAGCAGGGCAAGGCGCTGGAATCGGGTCATGCGGCCCATGAATTGTAAGGTGGAGTTGTGAACCGACTCGCCGCCGTGATCGTGCTCAGCGTTCTCACAGCCGCCTGCGCCGCAGGCCCGACAACTTCGCCCACTCCGGCGACGTACGCAGACTGGCCCCCCAACAAGAGCTACCCGCTCATTCCCGTGCCGGTTTCCTCCGAGCTGACCGTCGGGCCAAATCGGTTACTGGTCAACCTGCTTGCATCAGCCACGAATGGCTCCGTCGCTCGACCCGAGCTACCCGTGCAGTTCCGCCTCTACTACCTGGCTGCAGACACGGTGAATCCCGCTGTTACCGCCGACGCCACGTACATGACAACGATCTCCCAGCTGCCCGGCCTGTACCGCGCGATGGTCACTTTCGACCGCGCAGGCGAGTGGGGCCTCGAGGCCATTGAGAATCCCGGCAAGCCGGAATCGCTGGTAGGTCGGTTCATCTTCGATGTTCAGCAGACCAGTTCCACCTTCGCGATAGGGGCGGCGGTCAAGCCCGAGGACACGCCCACAGCCACGGACGCCGCGGGTATCTCCGCGATCTCGACGGACACGAACCCGGACCCCGACTTCTACACCACGTCCGTGTCACAGGCGCTGGCCGCACATGAGCCGTTTGTCCTGGTGTTCGCCACGCCGGCGTTCTGCAGCTCGGCGACCTGCGGGCCCACGCTGAACGTGGTCAAGTCGGTCGCGGCCAACTACAAGGGCCGGCTGACGTTCATCCACGTTGAGCCATATGAGCTGACGATGACCGATGGCCACCTCCAGCCCGTGCTGGACGAGAGCAACAATCCAATCCCCGTCCAGTCGGTCAACGATTGGGGGCTACCGACCGAGCCGTACGTCTTCGTTGTCGACGCGGACGGCAGGCTGACTGCGAAATTCGAGGGCATCGCCGCGGCAGACGAGCTGACCGCCGCGTTCGACGCGGACCTGGCCGGCGGCTAAGCGGCGGCCGACGTTCCGCTGGAGCCCGGGGCTTCGAGGGGCAGGCCTGCCTTGCAGCCCGGGCAGGAGTCGGGACCGGGATCGTAGGTCGGCAGGTTGAGTGTCCAGAGGGCGTGGGCGCGATAGGTCTTGCCCGTAGTCGGTGAGGTCAGTGCATCGAGCTCGCCGGAGCGGTCGACGATGACGACGATCGCGGCGATCTCGCCACCGCTCGCCTCGATGAGCGGGATCATCTCGAGCAGCGAAGTGCCGGTGGTGACGACGTCATCAACCAGTGCGACGCGCTGCCCAGGGTTGATGCGGAAGCCGCGGCGCAGCTCACGGTGGCTGCTTCCGTCCGCCGTGGTGACACTTTCCGCGAAGATGCCGCGCGTCCCGAGGGCCTTACCGACTTCGTGGGCGAGGATGACGCCGCCGGTCGTGGGGCCTATCGTGACCATAAGGGGCGCGTCACCGGCGGCGGCGCGCGCCGCCTCAGCCATGTAGCGGCAGATCTCCACGACCCGCTCGGGCCACTGGAGCACCTGGAACTTCTCCAGGTAGCGGTCGCCATGACGGCCGCTCTTCAGCTTGAAGTGGCCCTCGCGGTACGCGCCGGACTCGGCGAAGAGCTGCTCAACCCGCTGAGCGACCGCCGCGCGGGACGCGGCCGCGGCGCTGCCCTGCGTGCTGGTCACGGCCGGTATTCGCTTTGCTTCACGCTGGGCTTGTCGCGGCGCTGCGGCAGTGCCGTGCCGATCAGTTCGCGGTAGCTCGACATCCCACGGGCGGCGCACCACTCGGCCAGCTCGTCGACCAGCCGCAGCGGCAACACCGGGTCGGCGAAGACCGCGGTGCCCACCTGAACTGCTACGGCACCGCACATCAGGAAGTCGAGCACGTCGTCGAGCGAGCCGATGCCGCCGATGCCCACGATCGGGATATTCACGACCTGCGCGACCTCGTAGACGACTCTGAGCGCGACCGGCTTCAGCGCCGGCCCCGACAGGCCGCCGAATGTGTTGCCCAGAAGCGGTCTGCGGCGCATACGATCGATGGCCAGGCCGGGCAGCGTGTTGACGGCGCTGATCGCGTCGGCGCCGGCGTCGGCGATTGCCTTGGCGATGCCGCGCACGTCGGTCGCGGCCGGGGAGAGCTTGACCATCAGCGGCAGGTCCGTCGCGCGTCTTACGGCCGCCGTGACCTCGCCGGCCGCGCCCGCGTCAAGCGCGAACTGGAGGCCTCCGGCGCCCACGTTGGGGCACGAGATGTTGAGCTCGATTCCGGCGACACCGGGCTGGCCGTCGAGACGCCGCGCAACCTCGACGTAGTCGTCGACCGATTCACCGGCAACGTTGACGATGACCGGCACGTCCCAGCCGGCCCAGATGTCGGCGTACTTCTCCAGAACGCCGTCAACGCCAGGGTTCTGCAGCCCGATTGAGTTGAGCATCCCGGCCGGCGTCTCCGTCACCCGCGGTGGGGGATTGCCCCGTCTTGGGCGGAGCGTCGTGCCCTTCGAGCAGATCGCGCCCAAGAGCTGAATGTCGACGACTTCGCCGTACTCGATGCCGTAGCCGAACGTGCCCGACGCGACCAACAGCGGGTTGCGCAGGACGAGGCCGCGCCCCAGGTCGACGCTGAGGTCGACCTCGCCAGCGGCGGGCGCCTCAGGCGCGGCCGTGGGCACTCTCCGCCCGCCACCATCTGAAGCCCACCGAGAAGGCCCAGGTCATGATGCCGATCAGGACCGCCCATTCGAGCGTGGTCGCAATAGTGAACGCTGGCCGGTCGGCCGCGGGCGCGAGCGTGGAATCGCCGAACAAGCCGTAGTACGCGGCCAGGAATCCGATGAAAGCCACCACTGTTGCGACGCCGAGCAGCGAGAGCCAGCGCGGAAAACGGCGGTCCGGACGGCGCCAGAAGTCGATCGACGCGAGCAG
>JARXKQ010000126.1 GCA_030271555.1 Chloroflexota bacterium
CTCTCCGCGGAGCGGCCGCGGAATCAGAGGCGGGGCGCGAGTCGGTCGCAGCCATCGAGCGCGAGGTGGAGTACCTGAACCGCCTCGTCACCAACCTGCTCGATCTGTCGCGCATCGAAGCCGGCGTGCTGCGCGCGGCCAACGAGCCGTTCGAGCTGGACGACGCTGTGGGGGCGGCGATCGAACGCCTGGGGCCGCGCCTGACCGAGTGGCACGTCGAGAACAATGCGGGCCATGAGGTCGTCCGGGCGGATCCCGTGTTTCTCGACGCGGTTCTGAGCAACCTGCTCGAAAACGAGATGCGTCACACGCCGGTCGGCACGACCGTGCGTGTCTCATCCGCCGCCGGGCCTGGGCTGACCCGGCTGACTGTTGAGGACGACGGGCCTGGCGTGCCGGAAGCCGCGCTCCCGCGGTTGTTCGACAAGTTCTATCGCGTCCCCGGCCAGCGCGTGACGCGCCACGGGACCGGGATAGGCCTAGCGGTTGTGAGCGGCCTGGTCGAGGCAATGTCTGGCCAGGTTGCCGCGCGACGCAGCGAGCTGGGTGGCCTGGCGGTCGACATCGATCTGCCGCTGGCGCAGGTGCGGACTGAGCTGGAGCTTGCCGCGCGATGACCATGCGCCGCGAAACCCCACCGGGAGCGACGGTCCTTGTGGTCGAGGACGACGTCGAGACGCGCGCCGCGCTTTCGCGCGAGTTGCGCGGCCGGGGCTACCGCGTAGAAGAGGCTGAGGACGGCCGATCGGCCCTGCGCCACTGGGATGCTCGGCGGCCAGACATCATCCTGCTCGATCTGGGCTTACCCGACATTGACGGCGTCGAGGTCATCAAGCGCATCCGGCGCGAGGCAACGACGCCGATCCTCATTTTGTCCGGGCGCTACGACGAACGCGAGAAGGTAGCGGCGCTGGATCGCGGGGCTGACGACTACGTCACCAAGCCGTTCGGGGTCGAGGAGCTCAACGCCAGGTTGCGCGTTGCCCTGCGCCGTGCGGCGGGCCCTACGCGCGATGGATCAGGTCGCGTGACCGTGGGGCCACTCGTCCTGGACGCAGCCGCGCACGAGGTCAGCGTCAACGGGACTCGCGTCGATCTGACGCCGCGCGAGTTCGAGATCCTGCGCGTCCTGCTGGCCCACATCGGCGCGATCGTCACCAAGGGCCAGCTGCTGCGCAGCGTTTGGGGCGAGGCCTACCGCGGCGAGGATGCCTACGTCTACGTCCACGTGTCGCAGCTCCGGCGCAAATTGGCGGCGGCCGATGCGTCGGGCGCCCTGGCGAAGCTCATCGTGACCGAGCCCGGTGTCGGCTATCGGATAACCAGTCCTTAGGAAGCCTTAAGCCCCAATTCGGGTAGTCGGGGCCGTTTCCTCTTGGTGCTTGGTCGCACACTCACCTTGTGAGCGTAAGTCGACGCCGGGCACCGGTGGCAATCAGGCAAGAGCGCGAGCTGCGCATGGTGCGCGAAGCGATCGCGATGGTCGCTTCAGGCGCATCGAGCCGAGTGGTCGTAGCCGGAATCAGCGCGGGCGACCAGATCCTCGATGCCGCGCGGCGGCTGGGCCTCGAAGCGGGCGTAAGGGTGAACCGGCTGAGCCAACAGGAGAACAGGGGCGCCGACCTCGCGGTCGAACCCATCTGCGAATGACCAACCCTGACCACGGCGCGGACCCGCGCGGACTGTCGGGCCGACGACTGGGTGATCGGCGCATGCGCGTCGAACGACCCCACGCTCCCTTCTTTCGCTATACCGGCGAGCGGACGCTCGTTGCCCGCGAAGCAGCTTCGCGGCCACGCACCGGGACTGGCCGCGCCATGGCGCGAGTCCGGCGCGCTCTCTTTGGGCGGCAGCTGTCGAGCGATGAAGAGGCCGGCGAGCGGCTGAACGTCGCGACCGGACTGCCGGTCTTCGCCTCGGACAACATCTCGTCTTCGGCCTACGCAACGGAAGAGATCATGCGGGTCCTGGCCGTCGCCGGCGTGGGCGCGCTGTTCCTGACGCTGCCGATCACGATCGGCGTGGTGATCGTGCTCGCGATCGTCGTCACGAGCTATCGCCAGACGATCGCGGCCTATCCCAAGGGCGGTGGCTCGTACATTGTCGCGTCGGACAACCTGGGGACACTGCCCGGACTGACCGCCGCGGCGGCGATCCTTACAGACTACGTCCTGACGGTCGCGGTGTCGGTCGCGGCCGGGGTCGCGGCACTGACCTCGATCTTCCCGTCGCTGTTCGATTCGCGCGTCCTCATTGGGGTGACGCTCGTCGTCCTCCTGGCGATGGTCAACCTGCGCGGTATCCGCGAGAGCGGTCTCGTCTTCAGCGCGCCCACCTACATCTACCTCGTCGCAATCTTTGGCTTGCTGGCGATCGGCTTCTTCCACTTCGCCACCGGCACGATGCCCGAATACCACCCCCCGGCTTCGTGGTTGACGACTGAGGCCGGCGAGGGCCTGGGCATCCTGCTGATCCTGCGAGCGTTCGCGTCGGGGTCGGTCGCCCTCACCGGTACTGAGGCCGTGGCCGACGGCGTCCAGGCCTTCCGCCCACCCGAGGCGCGCAACGCCAAGATCGTCATCACGCTGATGGGCTCGTTCTTCGCAGTGATCTTCATCGGAATGAGCTTCCTGGCCTCGCAGCTCGGAGTAGTACCGGACCCGACCGAGCAGGAAACGATCATCAGCCAGATCACGCGCACGTTCGTCGGCGCCGGCACGCCCTTCCACCTGCTGATTCAGATCTCGACGGCGGTGCTGCTCATCCTGGCGGCGAATACGTCGTTCGCCGACTTCCCGCGGCTCTCGTCTTTCTTGGCGCGCGACGGCTTCCTGCCGCGCGTCTTCCAATTCCGCGGCGCGCGGCTCGCGTTCAACTCCGGGATCCTGGTGCTGGCCGCGCTGGCGGTGGTCTTGATCGGGCTGTTCGGTGGGTCCGTTGCCGCGCTGATCCCGCTTTACACCGTGGGTGTGTTCATCGCGTTCACACTCAGCCAGTCGGGCATGGTGCGGCGCTGGTACAAGCTGCGCGCCGAGGTCCCCGGCTGGCGCAAGCGCGCCCTGGTGAATGGGATTGGAGCGGTCACGACGGGCGTGGTCGCGTTCGAGGTCGCGCTGTCGAAGTTCGTTGCCGGCGCCTGGATCGTGCTCGTACTGATACCGGTCCTGATCGGCGTGATGCTGTTCATCAAGCGCCAGTACACCTCTTCTGCGGCGCAACTGGCGGTCCGAACGGATGTGCATCTGCCCGGTCCCCACCGCGAGGAGCGCGTCATCGTGCCGGTCGCGGGCATCAACCGCGCGGTCGTCCAGGCTTTGAACGTTGGCCGCTCAATCGCCGACGACATCCTGGCCGTCCTGGTCACCGACTCTCCCGACGAGGGCGCCTCCATCCGGGCGCAGTGGGAGCAGCAGCTGCCGGAGGTGCCGCTCGTCGTGGTCGAGTCGCCCTACCGGGCGATCATCAGCCCAGTCCTGGCCTACCTCGACGTGCTCGACAACATGGTGCCTGGCGACAAGGAGCGGCCGATCACGTTCGTGGTCATCCCGGAGTTCGTGGCGCGCTCGTGGTGGGAGCGGATCCTCTACAACCAGTCGGCCAACCGGCTGCGCCGCGCCCTCCTTGGGCGGCCGCACACCGTGGTCGTCAACGTCCCCTATCGCCGCGAAAACGGGGAGCACTAGGCAAGTCCGCCCCGCGCTTGGGGCGTTACGATCGCGCGCATGGACGAACGCCCCAAAGTTGACGACAGAGATCCAGCCGACGCGATCGACCAGATGGTCGCTGACGCATTGGCGATGGCTGAGACGTGGACCGCATGGGACGGCAGGCCGATCCCGGTGGCGACTGACTACGGCGAGCGGCTGTATACGCCGCATAAGGCGATACGGCGCTTCAACGACCACATGATCGACCACCTGGCGCAGCTCCAGGCCGAGCTGATCGGACAGCCGACAGTCGCCGATACCTGGCAGGCATCGCGCTTTACCAGCACTGCTGACATGGCGCCATTCACCGCCGAGGACCTTCTAGAGGCGCGCAACAGGTTCGAGCGGCTGGCCGGCATGTGGCGCGCAACTCTCGCGACGATTCCGCCCGACAAGATGGATGTTGCGAAGGGCCGCGACTACACCCCGCGCGAGCTCGCGTTCCACACGCTCGAGTCGATGGACTACGCCAATCACGTGGGCAACCTGTGGAAGCCCCGCGGCTGATCCGAGCCGGGTCTGTAGCTTGCCTTCAGTAGCCGAGGGCGACGAGCTTTTCGCGCATCGCCCGTGCCGCGAGCGCACGATGCGAGACGCGGTTCTTCTCCTCCGTCGATAGCTGGCCTACGGTGCGGCCGCCCGGTTCTTCGGTGAGCGGCTCGAAGATGGGGTCGTAGCCGAACCCGCCGGTGCCACGCGGCGTGAAAGCCACGCGACCCTCGAAAGTGCCGCGCGTCACCTCGGTCACAGCGCCGTCCTCGAAGAGCACCAGCGCGCACTGGTAGCGCGCGGTCCGCTCGTCGGGACCGTAGAAGCCGTTCATCTCGCCCAAGAGCTTGCGGTTGTTCTTCTCATCGGTCGCGTCCGCCCCTGAATAACGGCGCGTCTTGACGCCAGGCCGACCGCCCAGGGCGTCAACCTCGATGCCCGAGTCATCGGCCAGCGTGGGCAGGCCCGACACGGCGCCGTAGTGCTTGGCCTTCAGTCGGGCGTTGTCCTCGAAGGTCGCCCCGGTCTCATCGACATCGTCGGTGATGCCAACGTCGGCGAGCGACACGAGGTCGGTATTGGGCAGGTCGAGCAGCGCCGTCAGCTCCGCGAGCTTGTGGCTGGACCCCGTCGCGACAAGCAGCCGCCT
>JARXKQ010000127.1:0-3458 GCA_030271555.1 Chloroflexota bacterium
ATCTGCGGCGACGCGGGATAGGACTTCACGTGCGGCTCCTCGACAGGGTTTTCTTACCGCCCGAGGTTACCGCACGCGACGTCCCGCGCCCGTACTGGCGAACCTCTAGTACTCGACCGCGCGGGGCAGCTTCTTCGCCTGCGTGACCCACGAGGTGATCTCCTTCTCGCTGGGGATGCGGCGGACGACCTTGGTGCCCGTCTTGCCAACGAGATCCTTGACCGCCTTGTACAGGTTGGCCGCGTTGCGGTTGGCCAGCTCGACGACGGTGTCCACGCCGGCGCGCTCGAGGAGATCGGAATACTCCGAGCCGACGCCCTTGATGCGATACAGGTCGGCGCGGTTGACCCACTCAAGGATCTGCGCGTGGGCGAGACCGGTCTTGTCGGCCAGCGCCTGGCGCGCCTTCTTGGTTCCGCCGAACTTGAGCAGCGCGTCGGTCGTCTTGACGCCTGCGTCGCCCAGCTTCTTGGCCCAGGCGGGACCGATCCCCTCGATGTCAGCGATCTTCACTTTGGTGCTCCTATGCCCTCTGACGGTTGCCCCCCAATGTGACTGCTCAACGCTAGCATCCATGTCATGAACGACGCGTTCGCCAAAGCGATGGCCGATGGCTACACGACCGACCAGCCAATGTTGACCCTGGGCAGCGCCATGCTCGATGGCGAGCCATACAACGGCGCGCACATCGGGGTGGCGCTGGCGATGATGAATCGACACGGGCTCATCGCCGGCGCGACCGGTACCGGAAAGACCAAGACGCTCCAGCTGTTGGCGGGACAGCTGAGCAAAGCGGGCGTGCCGTGCTTCGTGGCCGATATCAAGGGCGACGTGACCGGCATGGCCGCCGCCGGCGACCCGACCAACCCGATCATCACTGCGCGCATGGCATCGCTCGAGCTGCCCTATGCGCCCTCGGCCCACCCGGTCGAATTCTTTTCGCTGTCGGGCAAGCGCGGCGCCCAGGTTCGGGCGACGGTCCACTCGTTTGGGCCGCTGCTCCTGGGCAAGGTGCTCGATCTCAACGACACCCAGACCGAGATCCTGTCGCTGATCTTCAAGTACTGCGACGACAACAACCTGCCGTTGCTCGATTTGAAGGACCTCGCAGCCGCACTGAAGTACCTCGCGTCGGACGACGGCAAGGGCGCACTGGCCGACTACGGCGGCATGTCCGCCGCATCGGTCGGAGTCCTGCTCCGCGCGATCGTGGTCAACGAACAGGAAGGGTCGGACATCTTCTTCGGCGAGCCCGAGTTCGACGTGGCCGACTTGCTTCGGACGACGCCAGAGGGCGAGGGCGTGGTCAGCCTGCTCGAGCTGGCCGACGTGATGAGTCGGCCGCGGCTCTTCTCGACGTTCATGTTGTGGATGCTGGCTCAGCTGTACGAGACACTGCCCGAGGTGGGCGACCTGCCCAAGCCCAAGCTGTGCTTCTTCTTCGACGAGGCACATCTGCTTTTCGACAATGCGTCGCAGGCGTTGATGGACGAGATCGAGCGCACCGCGCGCCTCATCCGCTCCAAGGGCGTGGGCGTGTACTTCGTCACTCAGTCACCAACTGACGTGCCGTCGTCGGTGCTGTCGCAGCTGGGCAATCGCGTCCAACACGCGTTGCGCGCGTTCACGCCGGAGGACGCCGACAACCTTCGCAAGACCGCGCGCACCTTCCCCATGACCGAGTTCTACAACGTCGAGAAGCTGCTCACGTCTTTGGGCATCGGCGAGGCGGCGGTGACGGTGTTGTCGCCGCGCGGCATCCCGACGCCGCTCGCGGCGACGAGATTGATCGCGCCCGATTCACAGATGTCGCCCATCCCGGACGATCGCTTCGCGGCTATCGTCGCCGCGAGCTCGCTCAACACGAAGTACGGCGCGACCGTTGATCGCGACTCGGCGTACGAGCGCATCAACGCGCGACTCGACGCCGCGCGCCAAGTTGCTGCCCAACAGGCCGTGACGCAGGCACAGGCGCAGGGCTTGCCGCCGACCACTGCGACCGGCATGAACACCATGACGCCCGCCGAGCAGCGGCGCGAGATTCAGCGCCAGGTCAGGGAGCAGCGCGAACGCGAACGAGCGGCCGCGCGGCAGCGGCGTGAACAGGCCGCCGCCGAACGACGCTACAAGCGCGAGCAGGCGTCGGCCGAACGCGCACGACAACGCACGATCAACACGGCGATTCGCACCGGCGGTCGCGTCGTTGGCTCACGCCTTGGCCAGGACATCCTGCGCGGTGTCTTCGGGACGATCCTGGGCGGCGGCCGAAGGTAACTTCTTCCTCCGCAGCTTCCGCTGCTGCGCGCGACAGTGGTCCGCCCCCGACGATTCGTCGGTGCCGTCCCGTCGCTTGCTCCTACTCCACCTTAAGGTTGGGTGGGATGTCGTCGGCTGCCGGCGGGTAGGCCGGCTTCAGCTCGTCGATTGTCTCGGCCAGGATGGTCGACACCGCCAGGTTGCGCATCCAGTTGTGGTCGGCCGGGATGACATACCAGGGCGCGTAGTCGGTCGAGGTCTTCGATAGCGCGTCCTCGTAGGCGGCCATGTAGTCATCCCACAGCTTGCGCTCGGCTAGGTCGCCCAGCGAAAACTTCCAGCGCTTCTTGGGATCGTCGTACCGCGCCTGGATGCGCTTGCGCTGCTCGTCCTTGCTGATGTCCAGGAAGAACTTGACGATCTTTGTGCCGTTGTCCGTCAGGAGTCGCTCGAAGTCGTTGATCTCCCGATAGCGTTTCGACCAAACGGAGCGCGGCACGAAGTTGTGGACACGTACGACCAGCACGTCCTCGTAGTGCGAGCGGTTGAAGATGCCGATCACGCCTTTGCCCGGCACGACCTTGTGGATGCGCCACAGGTAGTCGTGGGCCATTTCCTCTGGCGACGGCACCCTGAAGCCGGCGACGACGCAGCCCTGGGGGTTAAACGCCTCCATCACTTTCTGAATCGTGCCGTCCTTGCCCGCGGCATCGATGCCCTGAAGCACGACGAGGACCGAGCGCTTGGCCTCTGCCCAGAACCGATCCTGCAGATCCGAAAGGCGCGCCATCTGCTCGTCCGTCGCCTTCGCGGCGTCGGCTTTTTGCCAGCCATGACCATCGCCCGGATCGATCTTCGAGAGGTCGACCTTGGTCCCTGGCTTGACCTGCAACTCGTCGCGCAATCGGCTCAGCTGGCTCATCGTCGAAGACTAATCGTCGATTGGGTACTTGACGAAATCCACAGATGTGCAGAATCGGCGTGCAACGAGTTTTTAGTCGTTGCATTCTTGACCTGGCGGGTCACCGCCAGCGATGAAAAGGAGACGATCCTCTTGTCGCACCACGAAGGTAAGGGAGGTTCCATGGCTACGGCGAAGAAGGCGCCCGCGAAGAAGGCGGCGCCGGCCAAGAAGGCCGCTCCGGCGAAGAAGGCCGCTCCGGCCAAGAAGGCCGCTCCGGCCAAGAAGGCCGCTCCGGCCA
>JARXKQ010000127.1:3558-4837 GCA_030271555.1 Chloroflexota bacterium
GGCCGCTCCGGCCAAGAAGGCCGCTCCGGCCAAGAAGGCCGCTCCGGCCAAGAAGCCGGCAGCAAAGAAGAAGTAGCACCGACCGCGGCGCACCCACCTGAGGGGCGACCGCGGTTAATTGAATAGAGGCCCGCGCCGGCGCGCACCAAAGTTGGTGATGCGACCGGCGCGGTTCTCGTTCTGTGCGGTCGGCGTTTGTAGTATTCGGACCAATGGCCACCACCGCGACGCGACCGCACCCCATCTTCCTCGCCGGCCGCTGGGTCGAATCGCCTGACCAACTCGACGTCACTAATCCGGCGCGGCCCAATGAGCAGGCGGGTGCCACCTACAACGCCACAGCCGAGCAATACGAGGAAGCCGTCCTCGCGGCAATCGCCGCCTTCGAGAGGACGCGTCACCTTTCCGCGTACGAACGCGGCACGATCCTGCGCAACATCAGCGCCGGCATCCGCGACCGCCGCGAAGAGATCGGCCGGATCTTGACCCTCGAATCAGGCAAGCCCATTCGCGATGCCCTGATCGAAGTCGACCGCGCAGTGCTCACCTTCCGCCTGGGCGCGGAAGAGGCCGAGCGCATGACCGGCGAGACGATCCCACTCGACCTGATGGCCTCATCCAAAGGGCGGCTGGGCATCACGCGGCGCTTTCCGATCGGTCCCATCGCGGCGATCAGCCCGTTCAACTTTCCGCTGAATCTGGCGGCGCACAAGCTCGCGCCGGCGATTGCTGCGGGCAACACGATCGTCTTGAAGCCACCGTCGAAGGACCCGCTGACGATGCTGACCGTGGCCGAGATCATCGAGAAGTCGGGCGTCCCGGAGGGCGCCGTCAGCATCCTGCCGATGACTCGCGCCCAGGGCGATCGGATGGTCGAGGACGACCGCTTCAAGCTGCTGACGTTCACCGGCTCGCCGTCCGTTGGCTGGCGGATGAAGGAGCGCGCCGGCAAGAAGAAGGTTGTACTCGAGCTGGGCGGCAACGCCGGCGTCATCGTCGATGCGACCGCCAATCTGGACTGGGCGGTGAAGCGCTCACTGGTCGGCGCCTTCTCATATGCTGGCCAGGTGTGCATCAGCGTCCAGCGGATGTTCGTCCACCGCTCCGTCTGGGACGAGTTCATGGATCGCTTCGTCGCCGGCGCGCGTGACCTCGTCCACGGCGACCCGCTCGACCCGGAGACACAGATCGGCCCCATGGTTGATGAACAACAGGCGCAGCGCGCCGACCGCTGGGTGAGAGAGGCCGAAGAGCTGGGCGGCAAGGTGTTGCTGGGTGG
>JARXKQ010000128.1 GCA_030271555.1 Chloroflexota bacterium
GCGGTGGTCGACCCGGCTGAGCGAACCGCCGCCGCCGGACTGACCAGCCTTGCCCGCGCGATCGCGCTTGTGCCCGGGCCTGCGATCGCGGGCGCGCTGCTCGTGCCGTTGGGTCTGGGCGTGCCGCTGATCGCGACGGGCGTCCTGAAGATCGCCTACGACGTCTCGCTGTTCGCGCTATTTCGCGCTCATCCGGCGCCCGAGGAAGTGACGCGCGGCGGCTAGACCTTGGGCGCCGGCGTCTGCGGCTGGGGTTGCGGGGGCGCAACCGGCACCGGCCGCAGATACAGGTAGAGCACCGGCACCAAGTACGCGAAGTAAACGACCAGCGTCATCACCTCGGGCGCGGCCGCGTAGCCCAAGAGCGCGCGCAGGAACAGGCCCACGCCCGCGTCGTCAGGCAGCACGGCGCTGATGTCGAACGCGGTGCCGGTGGCAACGTTGATCCAGCCGACTTCGATGAGCTCATGCACCGCATGGCTTAGCAGTCCGGCGGCGATGAAGACCAGGGCCAGGCCGGTCAGTCGGAAGAAAGTGCCATAGTTGATGCGCCGTGCGCCGGTGTATATGACCCAACCGAGCGCGACCGCGATCGCGAGACCAATCAATGCGCCAATGAGCGTCGCGAGCTCGGCGCCCGGTCCGTTCGCGGCTGCGGCGTTCACCTGGCCGACCAGGAAGAGTGACGTCTCCACGCCCTCGCGAATGACAGCGCTGAACGCGAGCACGGCCAGGCTCCACGCGTTGCCCTCCGTCAGCACGCGGTCGACCGCCGCCTGGAGCTCGCCGCGCACGCTGCGCGCTTGGCGGCGCATCCAGAAGAGCATCCACGTGAGCACGGCCGCGGCGAGCACCATCGTGCCCGCCTCGAAGAGCTGCTCGTACGGCGCCTGGAACTCGCCGACCGTGACGAAGATGACCACGCCCACGATGGCGGCGATGACGACCGCGGCGGCGGCACCGATCCAGATCTTGGCGAAGTGGCGCCGGTTCCCGGTCTTGGCCAGGTAGGCCAGGATGATGCTCACGATCAGCGCCGCCTCGACGCCCTCGCGCAGGCCGGTCACCAGACCGGCGATCAGTGAGCCAAGATCCACCCGAAGCCTCCGACTCCATTTCCGACCAATTCAGTCGGGATTTCGAATGCTACGGGCCGACGTTAAGACCGTCAATCGAGGGTTGAAGCGGGCGGGAGGTGCTAGCCGCCGCCTGTCGGATAGAGGCTGGGGAAGCGATCCTCATGGCCGCCGCCGTTGTCGCTGGCGTCCGAATCGAGCGTGTTGAGCAGCGCCAACGTACCGCCCAGGCCGAACTTGAACTTCTCGTAGTAGTCGCGCAGCCCGGCCCAGAAACCGTCGTCACCCACGCGGCGACGGTAGTCGTCGAGGTAGTCGGCACCCTGGATGTAGATGACCTCGTAATAGCAGGTCGAGCTGTAGTCGTAGACGCTGCCATCGAGGTTGGCGTCGCTGCATCTCGAGTTGCGGAAACCGATGATTGTCCGCGCGAGGAATTCGGACAGCGCCTCGTCCGCGAACGGGTCGGTCGCCTGGTCGTTGCCGACAACGCCGTAGAACCATTGGTGCGCGACCTCGTGCGTGACGAGATAGCGCCGCCGCATCGCGCTTGTCGCGTTGCTGGGAATCCAGATCATGCCCGGCGATTCCATGCCGCCGCCCAGTGGGATCTCGGCCACCGTGAGCGTTTCGTACTGGTACACGCCCATCTTGTCGCTGAAAGCGTCGAACGCCGTGCGGGCATAGCTCAACAGGCTGCTCGAGGAGAGGGAGAGCGTGTACACACCGAACGTGACGCCGTTGTGGTCGGTCGTGGTGACCTTGTAGCGCGGGCTGGCGCTGAAGTTGAAGTCGCGCACGTCGTGGGCGACGAACGTCTGGCTCGCGCCGTTGACCTCTGCCTGGTGGCCCGTTGTCGCGTAACTCACCCCGGCGCGGTCACTGGTGAGGGTCACGCGGACGTCGCTCGTGGTCTGCGTGACGTACGGCTCACCAAAGTTGGGCGTCGACCAGCTGTGGCGCTTGGTCAGCCACGGGATCCAGCGGTAGGCGGTGACAACGTTGTCCTTCTTGGAAAAGAGCCACTTCTTCTTCTTGCTGGTAGTGTTGAAGGTGGCGTCATAGCCAATTAGGACGGTCGCCTGGCTGCCGGGGTCCAGCGGGACTGGGAGGCTGACAACCACGTTGGCGTCATCGACCTGGGCCGTCGAGCCTTCGTCGTTGACGAGCACCTCGCGCAGGTTCATGTGGCCGATCAAGGCGGGGATGAAGTTGAAGGTCAGGGCGTCGACCGGAGTGTCGGTCGAGTTCGTCACTGTGGCGATGCTGGTCACTGACATGCGGCCCGCGTCCCAGCGGATGTCGGCCGTCACGTCATAGGTCGCGGACAGACCCAGGCTGTTGGGCGCATCGCCCGCCAGAGCGACGGGCGCGGGAATCAGCACCGCCAACGCAATTAGCGTCACGGGTAGCAGCAACCACCTGATCGGGGGGCGACACGGCTCGCCCGAGCGACTCGGCACGTACCGAAGCATGCCCTAAACGAATCGCTCGCGTGAGCCCTACATGTCTATCAAAGTGACCGGTACCGACGGTGGTGCGCGATCTGAAGCCGCGCTGAAACCTATCTGTGCGCTATGTGCCCTGGCTCACGATGGGTCGACCCTTAGGTCAGCCGACGCCTCTACTGGCCGATGGGGAAGAGACTCGGGAAACGCGCGTGGAAACCACCGACGCCCGATTGGGCCTGGAGCGCCGTCAGCAGCTGCTTGGTGCCGCCGAACCCGTTCTTGTACTGGTTGTAGTAGGCGCGTAGCCCGGCGTAGAACTTCGTATCCCCGACGTTCTTGCGATAAGAGTTCAGGTAGTTCGAGCCCTGGATGTAGATCACGTCGTAGTAGCAGTCGCTTGTGTATGAGTACACCGAGCCGTCGAGGTTGGCGGTAGCGCAGCGCGGGCCACGGAACCCGGCCATCGTCCGCGTCAGGTATTCAACCAGCGCTTCGTCGGCGAAAGGTTCGGCGGCCTGGTTGCTGCCGACTGACGAGTAGAACCACATATGGCCGACCTCGTGCAGCACAGCGAAGGACACATCAGCAGGTTTGTACGAGTCCGGGATCCAAAAGCCCTGCGGCGACTCCATCGCAAAGCCTGGGCTTGTCTCGGCAATGAACATCCGGCTGTACGGGAAGGCACCCAGGAAGCCGACGTATTTGTCGAACGCCTTCTTCGCGTTAGCGGCGAACAGGCTCTGCGACAACTCGATCGTGTAGTAGTCGAATTGCACGCCGGCGTGGGTCTCGCTGCCCACTTGGTAGTCGGGGCTGGCGCTGAAGTTCCAGTCACGCACGTTGTAGGCCACGAACGTCTGGGTATTGCCGTTGACCGAGGTGCGCGTCCCGGGCGCCGCATAGACCATGCCGGCACGATCGCTCGTGAGGCTGACATCGACGCGGCTCGCGACCTGAGTCGTGAACGCGTCACCAAAGAGCGGCGTCTTGAAGGCATAGCGGTTGCTCAACCATGGGATCCAGCGGTACGCGGTCGCGATGTCGTGCCGTTCGGCGAAGAGCCACTTGCGGTTGGGGTTGGTGGAGTTCAAGCGGCCGCTGTAGCGGATCGTCACCGTGGCCGCCGCATTGGGCGCGAGCGCGCTGTTGAGATTGACGATGACGTTCATGTCGTCGAGCGAGGCGGGCGCCGCGCTGCCGTTGACCGTGACGCCGTTCATCGCGATCTGGCCGATCTTGGCAGGCACGAGATTGAACGTCAGTGCGGTCACCGCCGATGCCGTCGTGTTGGTCACCGTCGCGGTGCTGACCACGACCAGGCGATGGTTGGCCCACTGCAGGTTGGCGCTGACGTCGTAAGTGGCGCTGAGGCCCAGGCTGTCGGGCGCGCCGGCGGCACTGGCGACCGGAACAACGCCCAGCATCAGCACAGTGGGCAGCACGAACAGGGCGACGAGACGAATTCGCAGACTCACGGCATGCGCATTATGCCCGACCTCCGCGCGAGGCCGCCTTGCAGGAGGACGGCGCTAGCGCCAGCCGAACCGGGTGCTGGTGGGCAGCTGAGCGGCGCTCACCTGGGCACCCACGTGCACGACCAGCTGCCATTGGCCGCCCCGCCTGCCGCCCATTGATACCGCCACCAGATCG
This sequence comes from Chloroflexota bacterium, assembly GCA_030271555.1. Lineage (GTDB taxonomy): Bacteria > Chloroflexota > Limnocylindria > Limnocylindrales > CSP1-4 > JALYGJ01. Next base: position 4,178 of record JARXKQ010000128.1, read on the forward strand.
ACCGTCGCGAAGGGCTTGCCGCCACGTTGGTAATGAGTGATCAGGTGGCCCGCACGCTCCGCCTGGCTCTCGTAGGCGAGCTCTTCGCGGCCCAAGCCGCTGATCTCAGCTATCCAGGTCGGGATGTCGAAGGTCGTGCTCGACACGTCACGGGTAGTTCTGAACGGACGAGAACCGATCGTTGGCGGCGTCACCCACATAGGCGACCCAGAAGCTCTTGCCCCACTGCCATGACCCGCCCTGGTAGTTGGCCGCTTCCCACCAGCGCGGGTGGCCGCCGTTGGTCGACTTGAACGAGCTGATGACATCATTCCAGCCAAGGCTCGAAAGGTCCGTCTCAGGTTGTGAGAGGGCGATTGATGAGCCGCCGTAGTTGATCGCCTCGTACGCCAGGACGTAGACGACGCTTGAGGCGCTGAAGCTGAGAGCATCTGATCCGGCCAGTTGGCCGATGTCGGCGTCGCGTGCAGCCTCACTCGTGAAACAGCGGATCAAGGGCGCCGCAAGGTCATTGCAATGGAAGCCAACGACGTCGGGCAGGCTGATCTCGTGGCCGTCAAGCTCGGCTCGTGGATGGTCGGCGGGAACATCAGCCGGGAGCTCTCGTTCGGCCCCGGCGGCGAGCACACCAGCTGGGCACGCCA
>JARXKQ010000129.1 GCA_030271555.1 Chloroflexota bacterium
GGATCGGTGTAAGAGCGGAACAGGACGAGCCGGTCGGCGGTCCAGCGCAGGGTCAGGCCGCGCGCCGTGGAGCGAACGTCGTCGAGCGTGGCCTGGTCGACGCCGCGCGCCAGGGTCAGGTGCGGATGCGGTGGGTGCTCGGCATCGTATGTGGCGCTCCTGAGCTCATCGTCGAGGTCGAGCGCGAGCTGCGCGGTCTCGTGGCCGCCGTCGGCAAGGCGCAGCCAGCACACACCGCCGCGCTCGGTGTTGACGCGGCCGCCGCCGTCGCCGGTAGCGACTGGATAAGCGCGGTGACGCGCGGCGACGGCGGCCGTGGCTGCCGCTATCTCGTTGGCCCGCCGCGGGTCCGTTTGGCCCAGGAATACGAGCGTCAGGTGCAGCTTCTGCGGTGACAGCCAGCGCGCGTCGGGATGGCGCGACCGCAGCCCTGCCAACGCATTCCAAGCGTCTTGAGCTGCAGCCTCTGGCATGGGAGCGGCGACGAACAGGCGCCACGCGTCGTGGGCTGGGCGGCCGGGCTGCGGGGCGATGGCTAGGCCGGGGACGAGATTGGCCGCTCGAGGCCAAAGAAGTCGAGCAAGTCGTTCAGGTCACTCAGCACCACGAGGTCGGCATCGGCATGCTCCTCGCGCAACCGCGCCGGATCGTTCGGGCCGCGCGCGATGAGCGCGGCACGAATGCCCACTTTGCGCGCACCCAGGACATCGGCGCGGTACGAGTCACCAACATGCATCGCGCGCTCGGGCGTGACATTCATCTGCTCCAGCGCGTGGCGGAAGATGCCCGGGTTGGGCTTCTGGAAGCCGACGCGCGCGCTGATGACAAGCCTCTCGAAGTGGCGCGCGAGCTCCAGGTCGTGGATCAGCTCGGGCGCGCCCCACACAAAGTTGCTGATCACGCACAGCCGGATGCCCGCGGCGTTCATCACGTCGAGGGCGGGTGTGACGTCAGGGAACACATACCAGGCGGATCGTCGGGCGAAGGCATCCTCGATCCGGCGGAAGGTGTCCTCGCCCAGGTCGGGATGGCCAACGCGCGCCAGGACCGCCGTATCGAACGCCACGACCGTGGCGAAGGACTTGGCTTCGGTCGGTTCGAAGGGCGTCTCGTCGAGCCACCAGCCGCCGGCCTGTGTCTCCAGCAGAAGCGCGCGCTCGAGGTCTTTCTCGGACACGTCGACGCCTGCCTCGAGCAATCCCTGGCGGTACACCCCGGCCCACGACGGATGGGCGCGGATGAGCGTGTCGCCGACGTCCAGAAACAGCACGTCGGGCCGCGCCATGCCCGTCGTTGCGCGACTTGCTTCCACTGACGCGAAGTCTACGGTGAGACGCAGGTGAGTCGCGCGTAAGCGGCGCTCGCCACCATGCCGTCGCATGAACGGCAGACGCGTGCGGCACAATCGCCGCGACCCCGGCCAGGACGCCGGCGGCATCCTGTCGCCGCGGCCGGAGGAAGTCCGCGCCGCGCTCGATGCCCTGACGCCTGACCTCGCATGGCCGGAGCTGCGTGACCGCTTGCGGCCGGTCTTCGTGCGCGCCCGGCCACTGCCGCCGGGCATGACCACGCCAGTGCTGAAACGACTGCCGCCCGGCCTTGACGTTGCGCTGGGGGCCGATATCGGGCCGGCGTTCATCTACGTCAGCGCCCAGTTGCTCGAGTCGTGGCCGGTCAGCGCGGACGAGGCATTCGAGATCGCATTGGCCAACCTGCGCGGCGTCATCGAGGCCGAGCGCTACTTCGAGCTCAACTACGAGCCCATCGATGGCGTGCCTGTGTGGTGGTACCAATCTCAGGGCGGCCTCGCGTCAGGCCTGTTGCTGCTCCAGGACGTCCTGGTGGCACGTTACGGCGACGAGCCGCGGCTGCTCATGGCGCCCATGCGCAATCTACTGCTGGCGGCGCCGCACGACGCGGACCGCGCGGTGATGAGCTGGCTGCGCAATGAGATAGCCGCGGCGGACCCAAATGGTCTTGACCTGCCGCTGTTTTCGCTCGTCGACGGGCGGCTCACCATCGAACAGAGGTCAGCGAGCCCCAAGCGACAGCTGGTGCATTAGTTGCGCCAAGCCGTAGCATCGAAGTATGGACGACGACCAGTTCGACACCACGGTGCCGCCCAGCGGCGACGGCTGTGTTGAGTGCCTCGCGACGCCCGATGGGTGGTGGTTCCACCTTCGGCGCTGCGCCAAGTGCGGCCACGTGGGCTGCTGCGACTCATCGCCCTCGCAGCACGGCAGCAAACATGCCCTCGCGACCGGTCACCGCGTGGCCCAGAGCTTCGAGCCCGGCGAGGACTGGTTCTGGGATTATTTCGCGGACGACTACGTCGACGGCTACGAGCTCCCGCCGCCGCACTGGCATCCCTTGAGCCAGCCGACGCCTGGCCCGGCAGGCCGCGTCCCGCGCGACTGGCAGGACAAGCTCCATTGATGCCCAACGATCGCGCCACCAGGCGCAGCACACGCACCTTGTGAGTCTCGTCGGAGACTGAGTCTCCGACCGGACTCGAGGGTATTGATCTGGTCGCTCCAAGTGCGGAGCGCACCGGCCTAGGAACAGACCTCAGTCGTTGTAGAGGCGCTCCTCGATCAGCTTCTCCTGGACCTGGCGGCCCTCAGGATCGAAGCACGAGAACTCGAAGTGCTTCTCGAACTCGAGATCGACCGCGTCGCGGCCCGACCGGTTCTTCTCGACGGTCACGATTGTCCAGTCGCGGAAGCGCTGCGCCTGGTACGGGTTGAACTCGATGTTCACCTTGGCGACGATGTGGTACTTCTCGTTCAGGATCAGGATCACGTCCGACTCGTAGTTGAGGGCCGACGATCCGCGCAGGTGGTGGTTGCGCAGGCGGGCCGCCTTCAACCCTTCTTTGTCGGCCGCGACGACGCACACGACAGCGACACCAAGGCCCAGTGCGAGGTCCTTGAGCGCGGCGACGACATTGGTCACGCGCTCGGTCTCGGTGGGCGGATCGGGCACCGCCGGGACGCGCTGCAGGTAGTCGATGAAGACCACCAGCGGCCGCGCCGGCGCCGACTCGCGATAGGCCTCGACCATCCGGCGCAGGTTCGCCGTATTGGTATGGGCGTGTGAGCCGCGCAACAGGAACAAGCCCTGGCCGTAGCGGGCGATGCGGTCAAGCGCGGGGCGCAGGCGCGGATTGCCGCGCAGATCGGGCTTGTCCTGGCCGCCCTGCGCCATCCACGTGCCCAGGACCTCGCGCCGCACGTCCTGGATGCGAATGCTCTTGGTCGAGTCGGGCGGCATTGGTCCGGCCAGCGCCGATTCCAGCGCCATCAATCGGTTGAGGAGGTATTCCTCATCGTGCTCGAAGCAGATGTACAGCGCGTTGGCCTGGCCGCTCTGGGCGATGTTGCGCGCGATCTGGAGCGCCATCGTTGTCTTGCCGGTGCCCTGCGCGCCGCCGATCATCATCAGCTCGCCGGAGCGAATGCCACCGCCCAGCGTCCGGTCGAGCGGCGAGAGGCCCAGCGGGATGGGCTGGTACTCGGCGACCGCGCCCTGGCTGACTTTCTCTGACAGCCCCGTCAGGACTTCCATCGCGCTGCGCGGGCGGAGCGAGGCGGGCTGACCGTCAGCCGCCCAGTCGGGTGGCGCGGCGGGCACGCGATCGACGGCGGGTGTAGGCGGACCGGCGGGCGCCACAAAGGGCACGTCGCGCGGCTCGAGCTCGGGGAGCGGCGGCGCAGCGGGAAACTGATCCGCCGGCTGCCAACGACTGGTCACGCGATGAGGCTAGGCGGCATTGGCGCCGCGCGGCACCAGTCGATGCTCCCAGCGCGGGGTGGTACCTAGAGCGGCGTGTCGGCCAGTTTCTGCCAGTACCGAACGAGCGTGCGCAGGCCGCCGTGGAGGTTGTCGAGGCGCATCGATTCGTTGGGCGCGTGGGCCGCGTCATCGGGCTGCGTGAAGCCCAGCAACACGACCGGCAGGCCCAGCTCGCGCGTGAACGTCGCCCCGGCCGGGATCGAGCCGCCCTCGCGCAGTAAGTACGGCTTCTCGCCGAAGACTTCCTCGAGGCACGCCGCGGCGGCCTGGGTCGCGGGGTGGTCGGTGGGCGTGAGGCTCCACATGCCGTCGTTGATCTTGGTGACGCTCACGTCGACGCCACCGGGCGCGATCGACGCCACGTAGTCGCGGACGCGCTCGAAAGTCTCATGCGGATCCATGTCGGCGACGAGGCGGCACGACACCTTGGCATGGGCGTGCGCCGGGATGATCGTCTTGGACCCCTCACCCTGGTAGCCGCCCCAGATGCCGTTGACGTCGAGTGTGGGCCGCGCTCCCCGGCGCTCGAGGAACGAGTAGTCGGGCTCGCCCCAGATGGAGTGCAGTCCGTGCTCCCGGGTGACGGCGGCCAGGTCGAGGGGCATGCGCGCGAACTCGTCCCGGTCGCGCGGCGAGAGCGCGCGCCACTCGTCGTAGAAGTGCGGCACGGCGATCGAGCCGTCGTCCGTCTTGAGTTTGGCGATGATCATGGCCAGGGCGTTGGCCGGGTTCTGGACGTTGCCGCCGAACGAGCCTGAATGCAGGTCCACTTTTTAGCCGGTTACGTCAATCTGCATGTAGACCAGGCCGCGCAACCCCACGGTGATCGCGGGCAGGTTGCCCTCGTAGAAGCCCGTGTCGCTGATCAGCGCGAAGTCGGCCTTGAGCTTGTCGCGAGTGGTGGCGTTCCAATTGTCGAAATGCTCCGACCCGGACTCCTCCTCGCCCTCCATCACGATCTTAATGTTGACCGGCAGTTTGCCGCGGGTCTCGAGCCACGCGCGCGCGGCCCAGATGTG
>JARXKQ010000130.1 GCA_030271555.1 Chloroflexota bacterium
TCCTGCGCCGTGGCGAACCCGGCTTGGGAGCCGGCCTGTCCATGGGCATGAGCGACGACTTTGAGATCGCGATCGAGGAGGGCGCGAGCGTGGTCCGGATCGGGCGGGCCATCTTCGGCGACCGTATGCTCACGGCCACCCAATGAGCGGCTTCCTGATGGTCTTCCTGCAGGTCCTGGTCACCGTGCTGTGGCTGATGATCGTTGCGCGGGTGCTTCTCTCGTGGATCAATCCGACCATGGACGGGCCGGTTGGCCGGTTCCTGTTTGACACGACCGAGCCGCTGCTCGCACCCATCCGGCGAGTCCTGCCGCAGTCGGCCACGATGGACCTCTCGCCACTGGTGCTAATGCTGGGCCTGGGCTTTGTGATGCAGCTGGTCGTCTTCCGCTGACCGTCACCTTCACGGTCCGGGTGACGCCGCGCGCCGGTCGCGACGAGGTGGTCGGCGTCGCGCCCGGTGGGGACCTGCTCGTCAAGGTTCGCGCCGCACCAGCTGACGGCGCCGCGAACATTGCCGTCGTGCGCCTTCTCGCCGATGCCCTGGGCGTCGCGCCATCGCGGCTGCAGCTGGTGCGCGGCGCGACGTCGCGCATCAAGGTCATGGCGATCGACGGCATCGAGGCGAGCGCGTTGACCTCGCGCTGGCCCGGCTTGGTGACACGGTCCGCGTAGAGCGCGGATAATGGCCCGGCCCATGCGGGCGTCCCGGGGGCGATTGGCTCAGCGGTAGAGCACTCGGTTCACATCCGAGGGGTCACTGGTTCGAATCCAGTATCGCCCACCATCGTTGCCGCAGGATGGGCGCGGGCCATTGATGTGCGCTCCGGCACGCCTCAACCGTGCCGTCGGACCCGGGCGCGGAAATGTGCTCCACCTACCCTGTCCTCAAATGGCCGAGCAGCTGCGAGTGCTCGTCGTCGATGACGAGAAACCGATCGTTGACCTCGTGGGCGGTTACGTCGTCCGCGAGGGCTGGCAGTTGCTCACGGCAAATGATGGCGAATCAGCCTTGGCCGCCGCACGCAAGTACGCGCCGGATGTCGTAGTGCTCGATCTCATGCTGCCGGAGATCGACGGTCTGGAAGTGTGCCGCAGGCTGCGCGCCTTCTCAGATGCCTATGTGCTGATGCTCACGGCCCGCGGTGAAGAGATCGACAAGATCGTCGGACTCTCTGTCGGCGCCGACGATTACCTGGTCAAGCCGTTCTCACCGCGCGAGCTGGTGGCACGCATCAAGGCGGTGACGCGCCGCCCACGCGGCAGCACGACGCGGTCCGCGCTTCCGGACGGCCTCGAGATCGATGAGTTGCGCCATACGGTAAGGGTGCACGGCGACGAAGTTGACCTGACGGCGCTCGAATTCAGTCTTCTTGCCGAGCTCGCTCGTGAGCCCGGTCACGTTGTCGGACGGCAGGTGCTGCTGGATCGGGTCTGGGGACCCGATCTGATCGCGGACGATCACCTGGTCGACGTCCATATAGCCAATATTCGGCGCCGCTTGGGCGATGACGCCGATGCGCCGCGGTTCATTGAGACGGTGCGCGGAGTGGGCTACCGACTTCGCGCGAGCGCCTAGAACGCAGAAATGTTGTCGTCGCTGCGCGCACGGCTCCTGGTGGCGTTCCTATTGGTCGCGGCCGCGGCCCTCGGGACCGTTTTCGCCGGAGTGTTGCTCGTGGGTCCCGGATATTTCGCCGACGCGATGGGCCATGCGCCGGGTGACCCTACCGGTGCCGCGATGGACGAAGCGACCCTGGCCGCATTTGGCGATGCCATGCGGCGGGCACTACTCGGCGCCAGCGTTATTGCTGTCGCCACCGCAGCCATCGTCGCGCTTGCGGTCGCGGGGCGCATCGCTCGACCTGTAGGAACGATGGCGCAGGCCGCTCGCCGTGTGGCCGGCGGGCACTATGCGGAGCGGGTCCCGGCAGTCGACCCCGCAGAGTTGGGTGAGCTCGCGCGGTCCTTCAATGCAATGGCTGCGTCTCTGGAGGACACGGAGCGACGCCGGCTACAGCTCGTCGGCGATGTGGCCCACGAGCTGCGCACTCCGCTGGCCACTCTCGATGGCTACCTTGAGGGCCTGGAAGATGGGGTTATCGCGCCGACTGTTGAGACCTGGCAGTTGCTGCGTTCGGAGACGCATCGGCTTGCTGGTCTGGTGGATGATCTAACGGAGCTGTGGCGGGCGGAGTCGCATCAGCTGTCGCTTAAGGCAGAGCCGGTCGACCTTCAGGCAATCGCCTCCGACGTAGCCCGGCGCTTTGCGCCAACAGCGGCCCAAAAGGATGTGTCGATCGAGGTAGCTGGCAACGCAACTGCCGTAGGGGATCGAAACCGCGTCACTCAAATCATCGGCAATTACCTGTCGAACGCGATCCGTCACGCACCCAACCGATCGACAGTCAAGATCGCGGTCCGCCAGGGCGAAGAGGCCACCCTGTCCGTCATAGATGCCGGCCCGGGATTGACCGCGGATCAGTGCCAGGCCGTGTTCCTGCGCTTCTACCGCGTTGACCCGGCGCGCAGCCGAGCTGCGGGCGGATCAGGCATAGGGCTCGCGATAGTGGCAGCGCTGGCTCAGGCGATGGGCGGCCGTGCGTGGGCGGAGAGCGCTGGTCCCGGCTTGGGCGCGACCTTTTCCGTCGCACTGCCAGCGGCTTGACCAAATCTTGACCGAGGTCTGAGCCGGGCTCAACTCACTCCCCGCTGACTGCGCCGAACCTCCAAATGCCAAAGGAGGCTTGAGCGAATGCCGATGTTCTGGTCGTCGATGGGGGTCGAAGGCTGGCTGATCATGGCCGGCTGGGTCGTCGTGCTGGCCATTCTCGTGTGGGCTCTCGTTCGCGAGCCGCGTCACGTCGCCGGGGACGGCGCGATGGAGATCCTGCGTGCCCGTTTCGCGCGCGGCGAGATCAACGTCGACGAGTTCGCCCGCGCGATTGATCTTTTGAAGGCGCAACCAATGAACCAGGAGACACCCCGATGACAAGCGATGCCCGTCACGAAAGAAGGCTCAGGGAGATCGAGCAGCGGCGCCAACACCACGAGCGCGCCGGCCAGCAGGCAGTGCAGCGCCAGCAGCAACTCCGCGCCCTTGGCTTCCTGGGCGTCATCGTAGCCGTGCTGGCCATCGGCGGCTACCTCGCGTTCGGCAGTTTCTTCAACCGCCCGTCCGCGGCAATCGGCACGATCGACGTGCAGAGCTCTATGGCCGGTTTCACGCCGTCGACTATCACGGTCACGGCGGGAACAGTGGCGACCCTCAATTGGTGGACTGACGACGCGGCCATGCACATGACCGGCGGCGTACACACGATGATCTCGCCCGAATTGGGTATGAACGAGCAGCTGCCCGCTGAAAGCCGACGCATGATCACCTGGCAGGTACCAGACAAGCCGGGCACGTATGACGTGTGGTGCGACAGCTGCTGCGGCGGGAAGGATGCGCCCCAGATGCACGGCAAGATCGTCATCCTGCCGAACAACGCATGAGCGAGCTGGCGACGCCCCAGGCGGGTGCGCTCCGCGGTTGGCCCCGACCGTTCGTGGTGCTCGCCTTGAGCCTGTCCGTCGTTGGTGTCGCCGCGAGCGCCTACGTCCTGGCGGTTCCCTTCGACACGGCGATGTTTGGCGGCCTGACCGTCCCGACGGTGCTCGTCTCGGGTTTTGCCGACGGCTTCAACCCGTGCGCGTTTGCTCTTCTCGTCCTGTTCGCGACCTACACGCTGACGCTCGTGAATGCCGTCACTGCCGATGGGACCCCGACTGGAGCGGCGCGCCGGAAGCTACTTGGCGCCGGATCGCTCTACGTTTTAGCGGTGTGGGTCACTTATTTCATCATCGGCCTTGGCCTGTTCTCGTTCCTGGGCTGGCTCGGTCGTGACCACCTGGTGGCCCGCGTGGCGTCGATCATCGCCCTGTTCATGGCCCTGTGGATGCTCAAGGACGTTTTCCTGCCGGGCGTCGGACCATCAATGATGGCTCCGTCTGGCACGCATGGCCGGATGCAGAAAGCCATGCAGCGCGGTGGCCTTGCCGGCATGCTGATTGCAGGCGTGCTGGTCGGGATATGCACGGTTCCCTGTTCGGGCGCGATCTACCTTGACGCGATCGCTGTGCTGCATGCGTCTGGCGGCGGTCCAACTGGGCTAGCCCTGCTGGCGCTCTACAACCTCGCCTTCATCATGCCGCTGCTCCTGCTCCTGCTCGCTGTAAGCAACAGGCGCGTGCTTGGCAAGCTAGGGCGCTGGAACCGGGCCAACTCACCCTGGATCAAAGTCGGTCTCGCGGTTGCGGTCATTGCCATGAGCTTCGGGCTGATGGTGTCGATGTGACCGACACGATCCGATTCCCGATCATCGGGATGACGTGCGGGTCGTGCGTCAATCGCATCACACGCGCCCTCAAGAAGGTTGACGGCGTGACCCGCGTGAGGGTCGACCTTGGCGGCGAGACCGCAACAGTCACCCGACAGCCGGGCGTAACCAACGCGGCCTTGGCCGGGGCGATCTCGAGAGCAGGTTATGAAGCCGATCTCTCATCAGCGGTCGCCGTTGACGATTCACTGTCGCGCGGGCTGCTGGCGTGGCTCCTGGGGCGATAGAAGACGAACTAGCCACCTCCACCAACCGGCGCTCGGGTCCGGCCCCAGACGGGCCTGAGCCGCCGGATCCCACCCACCACGAAAGGAATCTAAAACCATGAATGTTCTGCGCTCAGTTGCGGCCCTCGCTGTCCTGGCCGTATTACTCACAGCGTGCGCTGGCTCGGGTGCCACATGGACCTATGCACCGCAAAGCGAGC
>JARXKQ010000131.1 GCA_030271555.1 Chloroflexota bacterium
TGGAGCTGGGCAAGGAAGAGATCGTCCTCCGCACGGACACCGATTTCCGCGCCAAGCAGATCCGCGACCTGCTCGAGTCGAAGGCCATCCGGCGCGGGCTGTCGCTGAAGATCCTCGACTGGGGCGCGATCGAGGAGGCCGGCGGCAACACGGTCCGCCAGCGCATCGGCGTGCGGCGCGGACTGCCCGATGACCTCGCCAAGAAGATCACCAAACTTATCCGCGACGACTTTCCCAAGCTGAAGTCGCAGATCCAGGGCGACGCGGTCCGCGTGAGCGGCAAGAGCAAGGACGAGCTACAGCGCTTGATCGTGCGGTTGCGCGAGGAATCCGAGGGCTACCCCGTGCCGCTCCAGTTCGAGAACTACCGCTGATGATGTACGGCCGCTGGGTCCGGGTGATCATGGTCGCGCTGGTCGTGGTCGTCGTTCTGGGCCTGGTCTTCAGCTCAATGAACTTCGGCCGCTAGGGCCGGCGTGGCCCGCCGCGGGGGCCGGACGGTCGGCCGACTGATCGCTGATGCCCTCGCCGCGGCGGGCGTGCGCTGGGCATTCACCGTGCCGGGCGAAAGCTTTCTGGACGTGCTCGACGCGCTGCCCGCGGCCGGCATCCGCGTGATCGCGACGCGCCATGAGGGCGGCGCATCGTTCATGGCTGAGGCCGTTGGCCAGCTGACCGGCCAGCCGGCCGCAGTGCTGGGCACACGCGCGGTTGGGGCGGCCAACATGAGCATCGGCATCCACACCGCGCGGTCGAACTCCACGCCCATGGTGGCGCTGGTGGGCCAGGTTGCGCGGTCGCACCTGGGCCGCGAGGCGTTCCAGGAGAGCGATCTCGTGGCGACGTTCGGCGGCCTCGCCAAGTGGGCGACGCAGATCGACGATCCAGACACCGCCGCGGCGCAGCTGGGGGAGGGGCTCGCGCTGATGCACTCCGGCCGGCCAGGGCCAGTGCTATTCGCGCTGCCCGAGGATGTGCTGGGCGAGGCGGTGCCGGCCGGTGTCAGGGTAAGCGTCGCGCCGCTGGCCGCGCCGCCACCAGATGACGCGGCGGTGGAGGAAGTTCTGGCACTCCTCGCCGCAGCCAAGCGGCCAGTCATTCTTGCCGGCGGCGGTGTGAGCGCCGCCGGAGCGCGGGCCGCCCTGGTGGCACTGTCAGAACGACTGGAAGTGCCCGTCATGGCCGCGTGGCGCCGTCCCACCGTCTTTCCCAACGATCACCCGCATTACCTGGGAATGACCGGCTACGGCGCCCCTGCGAACGTCAGGGCGCGTCTCGATGAGGCGGACGCGCTACTCGTGATCGGCTCGCGGCTGAACGAGATCGCGACGTTCGACTACCGGTTCCCACGGCCACGCCAGCGCTGGGCGCATGTCGACCTCGCGCCGCGGAACACGGCCGTCGCGGGCCTGCGCCGCGCAAACATCTGTGTGCCGGCCGATGCCGGTGCCTTCCTGCTGGCGGCGCTCGAGCGATCAAGAACCTACAAGTCGCCCAAGGCACGCGTTGCCACCCTTGCCGCCGACCGAGCGGCCTACCTCGCCGCGTCGAGCCTGCCCGACGACCCAGCGTGGGCCGGTCCCGGCGTGGGCCCGGCGCATGTCACGAACGTTTTGCAGCGCGTTGCCCCAGCGAACACGATCTTCACGACCGACGCGGGCAACTTCGGCCTGTGGCTGGCGCGTGGCTTCAAGTTCGGTGCCGAACACGGCTTCGTGGGCCCGACATCGGGCGCGATGGGCTATGGCCTGCCGTCCGCTATTGCGGCCAGCCTGGTGGCACCTGATCGTCCGGTCATCGCTCTTGTCGGCGACGGTGGCCTCGCAATGACCATGAGCGAGCTCGAGACCGCCGTGCGAACCGGGGCGCGACCCGTCGTCCTGGCCTTCGACAACCGCCGCTACGGCACGATCGCGATGCATCAACGGAATGTTGGTCTGGCCGAGACCGCGACGGGTCTGGGGCCAATGGACTTCGCCGCTATCGCCCGGGCGATGGGTGCGCAGGGTGCACGCGTCACGCGTGACTCCGAGTTCGAGCCCGCCCTGCGCGACGCCCTCGCGGCCAACAAAGCGGCCCTGCTGCACCTAGAGATCGATCCGTCGTGGGTGACGCCGGACAGTCACGGCTAACACGCTGTTTGACCCACTCGTTCAGCCCGGCTAGACTTCTAGCCCCGTGGCAACTATCAATGCGCCCCTAACTAATGACCTGCGCCGCGAAGTGCTGGTCGACGAGGTCCTGGGCGAGCTGACCAACATCCGCATGAAGGACTGGCTGGGCGCGCTCAAGCGCTGGCAAGACGGCGCCCTGTCGATGGTTCACCTCAACGTTCTGATGCTGCTGCGCTCGAACGGCCCGTTGCCCATGTCGCGGCTGGCCGACCTGCTCGACGTCTCGGTCGCCAGCGCCACCGGCATCATCGATCGCATGGAGAAGCGCGGCGTTGTCGAGCGGCAGCATTCGGAGTCTGACCGACGCGTCGTCGAGATCCATCTGACCAGGCGCGGCAACGCGGTGTTCACGGTCATGGATGCCGAGCGCCGCAAGCGGTTCAGAAAGCTTGTCGCCCTGATGGGCGATAGCGAGCTGAGCGCGCTCTTGATCGGCCTGCGTGCGCTCCGTGTGGCGCGCGAGAGCCTGGGGCCCATCCAGTGATCCGCCTCATGCGCCGCTACCTGGGCAAATATCGCCGCCAGATCCTGGTCGTGCTCGTCCTGCTGCTGGTCCAGGCACTGACGCAGCTCTATCTGCCCGACTTGAACGCCGAGATCATCAACGAGGGCGTATCCACCGGCGACACGAGCCTGATCCTCAACGTGGGCGCGCTAATGGTTGGCGTGACGATCGTTCTCGCCGTGACCTCGCTCGTGGCCGTCTACTTCTCGGCCCGCGTCGCCATGGGCTTCGGCCGCGACGTGCGCGCCGCGGTGTTCGGCAAGGTGGCCGCATTCAGCCAGGTCGAGATGAACCGCTTTGGCACGGCGTCGCTGATCACGCGCAATACCAACGACGTGCAGCAGGTTCAGCTCGTCGTATTCATGGGCCTGACGATCATCCTGCTTGCGCCCATCACCGGCATCGGCGGCACGATCATGGCCATTCGCCAGGACGTTCCGTTGTCGGGCCTGCTGCTGGTCATCCTGCCGATCATGTTCGCGTTCATTGCCCTGGTCTTCAGTCGGGCAATTCCGCTCTTTCGCTCGATGCAGATCAAGGTCGACCGCATCAACCAGGTCATGCGCGAGGCGCTCGCCGGCGTTCGCGTCATCCGCGCCTTCGTTCGCGTCGAGCACGAGGAGAAGCGCTTCGACGAGGCCAGTCGCGACCTGTTCGATACCGCGCTGCGGGTGAACCGGCTGTTCGCCGTCACCTTCCCGGTGATGATGGCGATCTTCAACATCAGCTCGGTCGCGGTCATGTGGTTCGGCGCGGATCGCGTCGGCTCGGGTGCGATGCCCATCGGCAACCTGACGGCGTTCCTGACGTACCTCATGCAGATCCTGATGAGCGTCCTGATGGCCGTGTTCATGTTCATCCTCGTGCCGCGCGCCGCCGTGTCGGCCGATCGGATCAACGAAGTGCTCGAGATCGAGCCCTCGATCAGCGACCCCACGGAGCCCACAGCGCTCAACGTCCCCGCGCGTGGCGTCAAGGTCGAGCTGCGCAACGTCGAGTTCCGTTACCCGGGCGCCGAGCAGCCCGTCCTGCGTGACGTCTCGTTCACGGCTGAACCGGGTCAAACCACGGCCATCGTAGGCAGCACGGGCAGCGGCAAATCGACGCTCATCAACCTCCTGCCGCGCTTCTACGACGTGACCGGCGGCGCCGTCCTCGTCGACGGCACCGACCTCCGCGAGATGCGCCGCGAGGACCTGTGGAAGCTGATCGGCGTGGTCCCGCAGCAGGCGTTCCTGTTCAGCGGCACGATCGCCAGCAACCTGCGCTACGGCGATGCCGACGCCACCGACGAACAGATCAAGCACGCCCTCGAGATCGCCCAGGCGAGCGACTTCGTGAACGAGATGCCCGATGGCATCGAGAGCATCATCGACCAGGGCGGCACCAACGTCAGCGGCGGCCAGCGCCAGCGCCTCGCCATTGCCCGTGCGCTTGTCAAGCGCGCGCCGCTGTACGTGTTCGACGACAGCTTCAGTGCGCTCGACTTCCGCACTGACGCGCTGCTGCGCGCGGCACTGCGCAAGGAGCTGACCACCGCGACAGTGATCATCGTCGCCCAGCGCGTCGGCACGATCCTCAACGCCGACCGCATCGTCGTGCTCGATGATGGCCGCGTGGTCGGTGTGGGCACGCACACCGAGCTCATGGAGAGCTCGGAGACATACCGCGAGATCGTCTTCAGCCAGCTATCGCCCGAAGAGGCCAAGGCGGCATGAGCGGACCCATGGGTGGCAGGCCGCCGATGGCGGGTAGGTCCGGCGCCGGTGGTGGGTCGGGTGGCCCGCCAGCAGGTCCGCGCGGCCCGCGGGGCGGTCCCATGGCGATGATGATGGGCGGCCCACCGCCCGAGAAGTCGAAGAACTTCGGCCAGTCATTCCGGCGTCTGTTGAGCCGACTGCGGCCCGAGCGCGCGCTCATCGCACTCGTTGTCGCCCTCTGCGCGATCAGCGTTCTGTTCCAGGTGGTCGGGCCCAAGATCCTGGGCAACGCGACAAACATCATCTTTGCCGGCGTCATCGGCCAGCAGCTGCCGGCGGGCATGACTCAATTGCAGGTCGAGGCGCTGCTGCGGACCCGCGGCCAGGACCAGTTCGCCGACATGCTCC
>JARXKQ010000132.1 GCA_030271555.1 Chloroflexota bacterium
GTGACCGGCACGACACCCGCCGCAGTGATGCCGGCGACCGCCTCGCCCGCGTCGTGGACCGTGGCGAAAAACGCGATCAGCGTCAGCTTGGCGGGCGGCGTGGGCCACAGGCGAACGGTTACCTCGGTCACCAGACCCAGGGTTCCCTCCGACCCCACGAACAGCCCGGTCAGGTCGTAGCCCGCGACATCCTTCTTGTTCTTGCCGCCGGTCCGGATCACCGACCCATCGGCCAGGACCACCTCCAACCCGGCCACCCAATCACGCGTAACGCCGTACTTGACGCAACGCAACCCGCCCGAGTTCTCGGCGACGTTGCCGCCGATCGTGCACAGCTCGTAGCTCGCCGGGTCGGGCGGGTAGAAGAGGCCCTTCTCGTTGGCCGCGCGATTCAGATCGGCGTTGATGACGCCCGGCTGGACGGTCGCGGTGAGGTTGGCCTGGTCGATCTCGAGGATGGCATTCATCTTGGTGAAGGCGACCGTCAAGGCGCCATCAACGGCAACGGCTCCGCCCGACAAACCCGTTCCAGCCCCGCGGGCAACGATGGGTACTGCGGCGGCGGACGCGAGCCGGACGATCTGGACGACGTCCGCTGTTGACGTTGGAAACGCGACGCCCAGGGGTAGGCCTGCGCGGAGGAAGGCGGTCTCGTCGAATCGGAACGACTCCGTGTCGGCCGCATCGCTCAGCACGCGCATGTCGGGCAGGGCGGAGCGGAGATCGTCGATCAGCGTGGCCATCGGGTAGAGGCTAACGCGATCAACGATCATCGCGCCGTGCTCCGACTGTCCGTGGCGCTCTTCCTGGTTCAGGCGGGTTTCCACGGCTTCACGGCGTCAATCCCGCTCGCCCTCGCCCGGGCCGGCCGACCTGACGCGGAGATCGGCGCCATCGTGGGCATCGCGGCACTCGTCCAGATCGGCGCCGCGCTCGCCGGCGGGGCATTGATCGATCGGTTTGGCGCGATTCGCCTCTTCGTGATTGGCGGACTCTGCTACCTCATTGCGGCGGCGCTTCTGTTCGTGAGCGGCGTGGGTCCGGAAGCCACCGTCGCAGTCGTGGTGGCGCGCATCCTGCAGGGCATGGGCACAGGTCTCGCAGTGCCATCGGCGATGTCCGTCGTGCCCGGTCTGGTGAGCGCCGCGCGGCGCGGTGTCGCCATCGCCACGATGGGCTCGTCACAGAACCTCACCCTCGTGGTGCTGCCGCCGCTGTCGATCGTCGTGCTCGACGCCTATGGGCTGCAGGGTGTCACCGCGTTGGTCTTCGTGCTTGTGGTCGGTGCGATGGCGCTCGCGCTGGCCCGGCCGATAACGCCACGCGAGGCGGTGGCATCCAACCTCGAGGCAGCCAAGCGACGGTTTGGCTTCGCCTATCGCAGCTCGTGGGTGGCGCCGCTCGCCGTGGTGATGCTGTTCGTTCTCCACTGGGGCGTCCTGTCGGCATATCTGCCCCAGCGCTCCGAATCGGTTGGCGCCAACATCGGCTTGTTCTTTGCGGCAGACGGCCTCTTCGTTCTATTGGCGCGCGTCCCGGCCGGCTGGATGGCCGACCGAATTCCGCCCGTCTGGCCGGTGCTGGCTGGCATCGCCCTGACTGCGCTCGCGGTCGTGCTTCTGTTTCCGCTGCCGACGACCGAGATTCTCATCGTCGCCGGTACGCTTACCGGGCTGGGTGCCGCGCTCATCGTCCAGCCGCTGTTGCTGGCGCTGACCGCGCGCAGCGGCGACGCCGACCGAGGCAGCGCCTTCGCGCTCTTCAACGCAGCCTTTGCAGCCTCGATCGCCTTGGGCACGGTGGGCACGGCGCCGCTCATCGGGAGCGTGGGCTTCGGGACGCTGCTAGCCATCGCGCTGGGCGCCCTCGGCCTGTCAGCGGTTGTGGCTCTCGCAGATGGCGGCCTGCGCCACGCGGTCCGATCCCACGCGCCACCGCCGATAGGGCCGTAAGGCTCGCGGCGAACGTGCCTATAGGCCGTGCGACAGGTGCGCGACGGCCGACTATCCTTTGAGGCAATTACTCGACTTCTTTTGCAGGGGTCCCAATGAAGATAGGTGTGGTGAGGGAGCGCGCGCCCAATGAGCGGCGTGTCGCGCTCGTTCCCGACGCGCTGAAGCAACTGCTTGGCGCCGGGACGGAGGTCCTGATCGAGCATGGCGCCGGCGATGGCGCGGCACTGCCCGACTCGCTCTACGAAGCAGCCGGCGCCAAGATCGTCGACCGCGCCACGCTCTACAAGGAAGCGGACGTCATCGTTCGCGTCCAGAAGCCCGACGGCGACGACGCCAAGTCGCTCCGCTCCGGCCAGAGTGTCGTGGGCCTGCTCCAGCCGCTGTTCGATCCGCAGCTCATGGCCGCCCTCGCGGCGCAGGGCGTGACGGCGATCAGCCTTGATGCCATTCCGCGGACACTGTCGCGCGCGCAATCCATGGATGTCCTCTCGTCGCAGGCGAACGTGGGCGGTTACCGCGCGGTGCTGATCGCGGCCGAGAACTACGGGCGCTACTTTCCGCTGCTCACTACCGCTGCCGGCACTGCCCGGCCGGCGAATGTGCTCATCCTGGGAATCGGCGTTGCCGGCCTGCAGGCGATCGCCACCGCGCGCCGGCTGGGCGCACTGGTCAAGGCGTATGACGTGCGCTCTGAGACCAAGGAGCAGGCCGAGTCGCTGGGGGCCCAGTTCATCGTGCTGAAGTCGGTCGCCGACGCGTCCGGCGCCGGCGGCTATGCCCGTCAGCTCACGCCCGAAGAGCAAGTGGCCCAGCAGACCGAGCTCAACGGCTTCATCAGCTCAATGGACGTCGTCATCACGACGGCGCAGGTGCCCGGTCGCCGGCCGCCGGTGTTGGTCACCGCCGATGCGGTCAAACAGATGAAGCCCGGATCGGTCATCGTCGACATGGCGGCAAGCGCGCTGGGCGGCAACGTTGAGCTGTCCAAGCCTGACGAGACGGTCGTCACCGACAACTTCGTCACCATTCTCGCGCCGACCAACCTGCCGGCGACCATGCCCGCGGGCGCCAGCCAGTTCTACGCGCGCAACCTGTCGGCGTTCCTGCTCCACTTCCTCAAGGACGGGGCAATGAACATCGACCTCACCGACGAGATCAGCGCGGCCACGGTCATCACGCATGGTGGCGCGGTCGTACAGGAAGCAACCAAGAAGGCGCTGGAGACAGCCAATTGAGCCCTGAACTACTCAACGCGCTGGCGATCTTCGTGCTGGCGATCCTGGTCGGCTTCGAGGTCATCAGCAAAGTCCCGGCAACGCTGCACACGCCGCTGATGTCGGGCGCCAACTCGATCCACGGCATCGTCATGGTGGGCGCGATGCTCATCGCGGCCAGTGCCGACAACTGGCTGTCGTACCTGTTGGCCTTCGTGGCCATGGTCTTCGGGGCGGCCAACGTGGTCGGCGGCTATGTCGTGACCGACCGGATGCTCCAGATGTTCCGCAAGCGCGAGCCGGCCAAGCCGGTCGCGGAGGCCGAAAAGTGAGCCAGCCAACAACCGACGCGCTCGTCTTCCTCGCCTGGCTGGTCGGCGCGGCGAGCTTCGTCCTCGGCCTGCACCAGATGAATTCGCCGGCCACCGCGCGACGTGGCAATCAGCTCAGCGCGGCCGGCATGGGCCTCGCTGTCGTGGTCACGTTCCTGTGGCTGCTGACGCCGGGCAATCCCATCCGCCCGGGCGGCATGGGTGTCGAAGCCATCACGATCATCATCGTCGGCTTCGTCCTGGGTGGCGGCATCGGCCTGTGGATGGCGCGCAAGGTTGCCATGACGGCGATGCCGCAGCTTGTGTCGCTCTTCAACGCGGTTGGTGGTGGCGCGGCCGCCCTCGTCGCAATCGATGACTACGTGCACATCGTCGGCACGCCCGAGCTATCGATCTCGACCGCGATCTTCGTCGTCCTTGGTGCGGTCATCGGCTCGGTGACCTTCTCTGGTTCGCTCATCGCGTCGGGCAAGCTGCAGGGCCTCGTGCCCGGTCAGCCCATTACCTTCCCGGGCTCGCGCCTGGTTACGGCGCTCACGGCCCTGGGCGCGGTCGTTGGCCTTGTCGTGCTGGTGGCCGCCGCGGCCGGGATGCTGTCGCTCACCGTCGAGGTGCAGCTCATCGCGCTTGGCCTGATCGTCGCCGCGGCGCTGATCTTTGGCATCACGTTGGTGCTGCCCATTGGTGGCGCGGACATGCCCGTCGTCATCTCGCTCTTGAACTCGTTCACGGGGACGGCCGCGGCCATGGCCGGCTTCGTCGTCGGCAACCCGGTGCTCATCATCGCCGGCGCCTTGGTCGGCGCCTCGGGCGGCATCCTGACGAAGCTAATGGCCGACGCCATGAACCGGTCGATCGGCAACATCATGGTCGGCGGCTTTGGCACCGGCGACGCTGGTGGTGGTGACTGCCCCGCCGGCGCGACCGGCAACGTGCGCGAGATTGGTGTCGACGACGCGGCCATTCAGCTGGCCTACGCGCAGAAGGTCGTGATCGTGCCCGGTTACGGCCTCGCCGTTGCCCAGGCGCAGCACGCCTGTCGCGAATTGGCCGATCTGCTTGAGCAGCGCGGCATCGAGGTGTCGTACGCGATCCATCCCGTGGCCGGCCGAATGCCGGGCCACATGAACGTCCTCCTGGCAGAGGCCAATGTGCCCTATCCGCAGCTCAAGGAGATGGACGAGATCAATCCCGAGTTCGAGCGCACGGATGTTGCGCTCGTGGTCGGCGCGAACGACGTCACAAACCCCGCCGCGCGGAGCAACCCCAAG
>JARXKQ010000133.1 GCA_030271555.1 Chloroflexota bacterium
GAGCCGCTGGATCAGCGGCGAACGGACGCGCTTGTTCTCGTTGGCGCGAGGCGGTACCGCGGCCAGACCTGGGTCGACGCCCAGGAACTCGAGTGCGCCGCGGACCACGGTCGCGCCGTCGCGGCGCAGGTCGTCGTACAGCATCACGTGCACCTGCTCACGCCCGAAAACATCGAAGTAGCGCTCGAGCTGCTCGGCGAACCGGACGCTGTGGCGGTAGAACAGGTTCTCGATATTGATCGGCCCCGGTGGCATGCGCCGCCCGGCGCGGCGGTCAGGCTCGGCCGCGAGCGCCTGGGCGAAGTCGGGGATGTCCTCGATGACGTTGTAGATGAGCTGGGCGTGCTGGGCGTACATCACGTCGACAGGGTTGCGCAGCACGACCATGATCCGCGCGGCGGGGTTAAAGTGGTGGATCTCGCGCGCCGCCGATACGGAGTAGAGGTACCACGTGCTCGCCTCGCCCGAGATCTGGCCCGGCTTGGCGGGCTCGAACAGGTGCAGGTACTCGGCCTCGGTGTAGCGGCCGTAACGCCGCGTCAGGTCGTCGCCGAAGAACAGCGGCTCCTTGTGGAATGGCATGAAGATCTGCGGGTGCCGGCGCAGTCCTTCGTAGAGCGCGGTGCTGCCGCTCTTGAACGCGCCGACGACGAAGAAATCCGGTCGGGGCATGTCCGGGAAGGATAACTGTGGCTAGGGCACCAGGGGTTGGTCGGGATCCTCGTCGGCCAGGCCGGTCGGGTCGACCTCCGCAGGCTCTTCGCCAGCCGCCTCGGGAAGGGTCACGGGCGGGCGGCCGCGGCGCCGGGGGGCGGTCGGTGGCATCGGCAGGCGCAGCAGCCGGGCGATGCGCATCCCGCCGGGCAGGGCCTGCGCGGCCACGCCGACGATCTCTGCTACAAGCGTGCGCTCGACGAGCCGCAGCGCGACCACAAAGACGATCAGCCCCACAAAGACCTCGACCAGCAGCAGCATCGAAGCGTGGACGTGGCCGATCAGGGCCAGCTTGACCAGAAGCACCGCCCCGGCCATGACCGCCGTGGCGATAGCCACGCCGCGCAGCTCGAGCAGGTGGTCGCGAATGGGGATGCCGCCATACACGCGCATCCAGTACAGGTTGAGCGGCAGAAGCAGGTAGCCGCGCAGCACGAAGGCCGCGGCCACGGCGAGGATGTCGCGGAAAACGATCACCGCGATCAGGAAGCCGACAACGTTGAAGACCGTCGTGACCAGGCGCAGACGCAGCGTCACCTCGGGATGGCCGACGGCGTTGAACAACGCGCCGCTGAACGCCCCGATGGTCAGCACCGGGCCGATCAGGAAGAGCACCGCGGCGACCGGACCAGCTTCGGCCCACCTGCTGCCGAAGAAGGTGACCGTCGCTTCCTGGGCGACGAGCGCAAGGCCCACGTAGCCGGGCAGGGTCAGGGCGCTACTGGCTCGGTTCATGCGCGAATAGGCGCGCCTGATGCGATCCGGGTCGTGCTGGAGACGCGAAAAGGTGGGGAAGATGAGCTTTCGCGCGGCGTTGATGAGCAACGTCTGGCTCGTGTCGAGGATGCGGTAGCCGACGCTGTAAAAGCCCAGCGGTCCAAATCCCAGGAAGACGCTGATCAACAGGTTGTCGGTGTTACGGCTGATGTAGTTGAGCATGTCGCCGCCGACGACACGGGCGCCGAAGCCAAACAACTGACTGAAGTCCTGGCGCGAGAACTCGAGGCTCGGACGCCACGGCGTCACCGCCCAGAGCATCACGACCGACACAAGTGCGCTCACGATCTGCTGGCCGACAAGCGACCAGGCGCCGAAGCCGGCGAACGCCATGCCCACGCCCACGACGCCGCTCAGCACGACCGCCGCGAGGCGCCGCAGGGCGAGGCTGCGGAATGCCATCTCGCGCCGCAGCAGACCGGTCTGGATGCTCGACAGCGCTGTCAGCACGAAGATCACCGACAGCACCTGGATGATCGGTTCGAGGCGCCGATCGCCAAGCAAAGTGGCAATCGGGATGGCGAGCAGCACGCCGACGACGGTGATGAGGAGGCCAGTCGCCATCGCCGCCCAGAACGCCGTGTCGAGCTGGCGCCGAGTGAGCGTCGGACGCTGAACGACGGCATCGCCCAGGCCCTGATCCACAAACAGCTGTGCGAACCCGACGAAGACCGCTGCCGCTGCCACGAGGCCGAAGTCGACCTCGGTCAGGAGGCGCGCCAGCAGCACGAAGATCACCAGCCCCAGAAGCTGGCTGCCCCAGGTGTCGATCAGCGTCCAGGTGAGCCCGCGGGCCACGCGACACTGCATCGCGCCGGTTGCGACGCCGTGGTCGGACGGCTGCCATTCACCGCCCGCAGGCGCGCCGGGGTCCCTCTCTTGATCGGCCATGCGGGCCCGAGTGTAGGGTGCAAGCGACTATCATCCCGTGCGCCGTGGCACACACCCCGAACCTGTTCATCGTTGGCGCGCCCAAGAGCGGCACGACCTCGCTCTACGAGTACCTGAAGGGCCACCCCCAGGTCTTCATGAGCGTCGTCAAGGAGCCGTGCTATTTCTCAGCTGACCTGGCGTTAGACCATTCCGGCAACTTCCTCGTCTACGAGCGTGACGCCCAGCTGTATGACGACCTGTTCGTCGATGCGGGCGACGCCAAGCTGCTGGGCGAGGGATCTACGCGCTACCTGTACTCGCACGACGCAGCGCGGCTGATCCACGCCGCCTCGCCGGACGCGCGCATCGTGGCGATGCTGCGCAATCCGGTCGACATGATCCATTCGCTCCACGCCCACAAGCTCGCGGCGGGGACCGAGGACATCACAAGCTTCGAAGAGGCGCTGGACGCCGAGGCCGACCGGGAACAGGGCCGCCGACTACCCGCCCACTCCAATCCCAAGCTGTCGACCTACCGCGATCGAGCGAAGTTCGGCGAGCAGCTGCCGCGTTGGTTCGACGAGTTCGGCCGCGACCGCGTGCGGGTGATCATCTTCGAGGACATGGTGCGCGACTCCGAAGGGGAATTCCGCGCGCTGCTCGAATTCCTGGGCATCGACCCGGGCTATGTGCCTGAGTCATTTGCCGCCCACAACACCGCTCATGGTGCGCGCTCGACGCTCATCCGGCGCGTGCTCAATGGCCGCTTCCCGCAGTGGCTGGTGTGGGGCCTGCTGCCCAAGGTCATCGGCGACACGCGCACCCGCTGCCTGGTGCGCCGCTTCCGTCACTCGTGGTTCCACCGCAAGCCCATCGCGCGCGGCAAGATCTCTGTCGAGCTGCGCCGCCGGCTCGAGGATGACTTCACGCCCGACGTTGCGCGGCTGTCGTCACTCCTGGGGCGCGACATGGGCCAGTTCTGGTTCGGGCGCAGCGAAGATTGAGCGCCGGGGCCTGTCTTTGGTTCACCGGGCTATCCGGCTCGGGCAAGACAACGACCGCTGAGGCGCTGCTGCCGATGCTCGAGCAGCGCGGCCGGACAGTGACGATGCTCGATGGCGATGTCGTGCGCACCCACCTGTCGCGCGGCCTGGGCTTCTCGCGCGAGGACCGCGACGAGAACGTGCGCCGCGTGGGCTATGTGGCAGCCGAGATCGTGCGCCACGGCGGCCTGGTCGTGTGCGCCCTGGTCAGCCCGTACCGCGCGACGCGCGACGAGGTCCGCGCCATGGTTGATGCCGCTGGCGGACCGGGATCGTTCATCGAGATCCACGTCGATACGCCGCTCGAAGAGGTCATCGCGCGCGACGTGAAGGGCCTCTACGCGGCCGGCACCAAGCAGATGACCGGCCTGTCCGATCCGTACGAGCCGCCGCTTACGCCCGAGCTCACGCTCGAGACGGTGGAGCGGACGGTGGCCCAGAACGCGCAGCAGGTGCTCGACTACCTGGTAGGGCGCGGGCTGCTCTAGTCGGGCCCCCGCCTGGCTTTGCGTCAGGGCATCAGCCGCGGCGGGTTGGTCGTGAGGTCGTAGGTCGCGACGCAGTCTTCGCTGGGCGGGCAGTCGAACAGCCGGGTGTAGCCGCCAGCCTGGAGCTGCGGCAGCAGCGGGCCAAGGGCGCGCATCAGCTGTTGATGCTCGTCGCCCTCGAGCATCAAGCCCCACCGCTGGGCGTAGTAGAACGTCGCCGGGTTCCAGCCGCGACCCACCATTACGACGAGGTCACCGGGGGTGCTGCGCGCGTCGATGTATTCCGCGGCCTCCAGGTGATGCTCGCCGCCGTGGGTGTCGTAGAACTGGATCGCCCAGTAGTGCTCGGACGTCTTGAGGTTGCCGATCCAGCACACGACCAGGAATGCCCCGAGCAACGGTGGCAGGATCCACTTCCACTTGCGCATCGTCCAGACCAGGCCAATGCCCACTGCGGCGGCGGCCATGGGCGTCAGCGCGATCAGGTAGTAGTCATGGATGTAGTAGAGGTTGACGAACACGAGCGGGCCGACGAACGCGCCGGCCAGCCAGGCAATCGTGAACAGCCGGCGCTTCAACCACAGGCTGGCGAGGAAGCCCAGCGGGACCCATGCAAAGCCGATTGCGAAGGGGACAAAGTAGGTCTGGCCGCCCAGCACGAGCTCGTTGACTCGCCCCAGAATGAGCCCCCACGTATCCGGGTTGAGGCGCTGGGCGATCGTGCCGTAGTTCCAGGTGGTCAGCGCCGCACTCGTCTGGTCGGCGGTGAATTGCGACGCGCCCTTGATCTTGTCGGCGTAGATCGTCCACAGGCCGCCAAACAGCAGCGGCACCGCGAGCAGCGCCAGCAGGGCGG
>JARXKQ010000134.1 GCA_030271555.1 Chloroflexota bacterium
CGTGGATGAATTCGACCGTGGCGTACTGCTTGGTTGCATCGGCCGTGCGACCGGCGATCGTGTACAGGTCACCCAGATAGGCAACCATGTCTGGCCGCGGCAGTGCGGCAGTCGCCGCTTCCAGCAACCCGATGGCATGCGTGGTTTCGCCCTTGGCAAATGCCACGCGGCCTTCGCCGTAGAGCGCCAGCGGGTAGCCCGGCAGCGCCGTCAGCGCGGCCTCATAGGAGGCTTGCGCCGCATCGAGGTCGCCCGCGAAGAGCGCGTACTCGGCGTGAGCGAAGTTGTAGAACGCGAGGCTCGATGCCGGATCGCCGGCACTCGTCGAATCGGCGGCGGCCTGTGCGGATAGCTCGAGCGCGCCCTGGGTGTTGCCCTGTATGAAATCCAACCGCGCCGAGCGGCCAGTGACCGCCGGCGTCTGGGAGCGGTTTTGCAGCAGCGTCAGCGCGTGCTGCGCGACGTCGAGCTCGCCCAGCTCGAGTGATGCGTCGAAGAGGATCGCCAGCGCCCCGGTGGCGTTGGGATTGGCGGCGAGGATCTGTGTTGCACCGGCCTGCGCGCCAAGGAAGTCGTGCAGCGTCGAGGCGATGCGCGCGGCGCCGATCGCGGCCGCGGCTGAGCCGGGCGCGACGTCGAGCGCGGTCGAATACGCGTCGCGTGCGCTGATGTAGTTGGCGATGTCGCCGGTCTGACGGCCCTTGATCTCGAACAGGTCGCCCAGATAGGTCCACGAGATGTCGTCGCGCGCGTTGGCGGCGATACGCGACTGCCAGAACGCGATGCGCCGATCGGTGTCGGATGTGTCCACGCCGGCCACGGCGATGACCTCGCCCTGCGGGCGGACGTCGGTCAGGTTGTCGGCGCCATCAACGATGGGTGTGTTGTTGATTGGCGCGGCCACGGGGCGCGGCCACGCCTGCACGGCGATAACGACCACGAGCGCGAGGACGGGCGGCACCAATAACGCCGCGCGGCGATTCAAGAAGGCACGGCTGAGGCGAGCCCGAAGGCTCGAGGACCGCCGCGTGGCGGCCCCCGAGCTCCGAGTCAACGCCGCGAGGGCGTTCACTGCACTAGTTGGCCGGCGCCAGGTACGGCCAGACGCCGGGGAAGGCGCTGTCGTTGGCGATGCAGTCGCCGGTGATTCCGCCATTGGTGACGAGCCCGAGCTCGGCATCAATGACGTCATCGGTCACGCGGCGGCCATTGAGGAAGCCAGACATGTTGCCCGTCTGATAGGTCAGAACGTCGGCGAACAGCACCGCGGCCAGGCCGGTCGGATAGGCGGCGCCAAGCGCCCTCAACACGTCCTCGGCATGAGCGCGATAACCCAAGGCAACCTGCTCGCTGGGCTGCGCTCGGTTGAACGCGTCCCGGTCAAACTTCTGCTTGGTCTGGTTGTTGAACACGGTGTTGATGGCCGGCCGACCCATCTGGTCGAGCTGGACCGTCTTGCCACCGCGGGTTGCCTCGGTCGTCGCCCAGGCGCCGATGTTCTGTCCGTTGCCGCCCAGCGAGCTGTTGGGCACGCGCAGAACTATCGCGCTGATGTTCAGGCCAAGGAAGAAGTCGGTCGTTCCGCCGTCGCAGAAGGTGCGCCCGTTGCCGGACATGAGAACTGCGCCCTGAAACGCCGCGAGGTCGAAGAAGAAGGGATCGTCGAAGAGGCCGGCCGTGGTTCGGCCGCCACCCGGCAGGACAGTGTCCTGATCGGTCCAGCCGTTGGCCATGAGGACGCCGTTGCGCCATATCTTGAGGCTTTGAACGCCCATGCCGTTCGGCGAACCGAACTTGTAGCGGTACGTGATGTCCGGCTTCAGGTCGCCATTGGTGTCGACCTTGATCCGGTAGTCAACGCCCGGCCCGAACGTCGTGCCCGAGTTGGGCAGAGCGCCGGCGCCCGGGTTCACGCCCAGGACGAAAACCGTCGCGTTACCGCCCGCGGCGCTGAAGACGTACAGGTCGGTGATGTCGACTGAACCCTGCGCGGCGACGGCGGGTGAATCGAGGTGATCCGCCGCGTTGACCGCTGGGGTCAGACCGAGGGTGAGAATGATCAGAGCGCTGGCGAGTGATGCCGCCTTGGCGCGCTGGCGCGTGTTGCGCATGATCGAGAAATACCTCCTCAGGTAAGTTGCAGAAAAGGGCGTGCCTGCGTCACATACGCGCGGCGGAGCATCCCTCTCGTAAAGCGGCCTCCTCTCGGAACTGATGAAGAAAGTCGGGGATCCCTGCCTGGTTTACGCAGGACTCCGCCTGAGGGATGAATCGGACCCGCGGCTAAACTTTGGCCGTGCGCCGCTTGACCAGATGTGAACCAAGCGGCGCGAGCCTGCGCACATACCGATGAGCGGCCCCGGCAACGCCGATGCTGCTGACGGCGAGCACTCTTCTGGGCCGTCCGACGAAGCGCTCCTCGAGCGCCTCGCGGCCGGAGCGGATGAAGGCGCGCTGTCCGATTTGTATGACCGCTATCAGGCCCAGATGTACGGACTCGCGATGCGCATAACTCGGGATCCGGCACTCGCCCAGGACGCTGTCCAGGAGGCGTTTGTTGGTGTTTGGCGCAACGCCGCGCGCTACGCGGTGGGCCGCTCGAGCGTGCGCACGTGGATGCTGTCCATCGCCCATCACCGGGCGATCGATATCGTTCGCCGCCGCCGGCCCGCGGACACGCTGCCGGAGTTCGAAACGGCCGATCCGGCGCTGACGACACCGGACGTGTGGCCCGAGGTGGCGCAGATCCTCGACCGCGCCGCGGTGACCGCGGCGATGGTCGGGTTGCCCAGGGCGCAGCGCGACGCGATCCAACTTGCCTATTTCGAAGGCTTGACCCAGGTCGAGATCGCCGACCGTACCGGCGCACCGCTAGGCACGGTCAAGAGCCGCGTCCGACTGGGCCTGCTCCAGATGCGCCGCGCCCTCGAGACCGGGGAGGCGCCAAGTTGACCACCATGACCTGTGCGGAAGCAACGGAGCTCGCGGGGTTGTATGTCCTTGACGCCCTCGAGCCCGCCGAGCGAGCGCTGGTCGACGCGCACCTCGCGACCTGCACGGAGGCGCACGCTGAATTTATGGAAGTGGGCGGCGTCGTGCCAGCGCTGGCGACGCTCGCGGAGCCTGTCGCCGCGCCCGATTCGTTGAAAGCCAAGGTCATGGCCGACTACCGCGCTGGCGCCGGGGTTGCCGCTCCACAGCCTGCCCCGTTCTCGCGCCGGTCAGTCATCCGACCGCCCGCATCGGTCGTCCAGGCCCCGGTGCCCGTCCCTGGGCTGCGACCCAGTCGTCCATCGTGGCTGGGTTGGGCCGCTGCGGCCGCGGCCGTACTGCTCCTGGTCGTGACGGCGGGCTGGGCGTACACGGCCCAGTCGCGCGCAGACGCGGAGGCGCATCGCGCCCAAGTGCTGGCGCAGGCGATCAACATCATGTCCTCGCCGCGTTCCCTGTCCGCGGTCATGCACGGCGCGGCGCAGGCCGACGGCGCCCGTGGCTTTGCCGCGATCGACCGTTCAGGCGTGGGCTATCTCGTCTTGGTCGACCTCCCCGCGGCGCCCGCCGGTCAGGCCTATCAGGCGTGGTACATCACCGGTAACCAGCCAACCTCGGCCGGCCTGCTCAGCCTCGAGGACGGCGGCTTCGCGGTGCTGAACCTGTCGATGCAGGGAACTGTCGACCAGGTTGCCTTGACCCTCGAGCCCGCGGGTGGTTCGGCGCAGCCCACCAGCAACCCAATCCTGTCGGGTGAATTGACCGCGCATGCCTGACGGGCTCTTCATAACAATTGAGGGACCCGACGGCGCCGGCAAGAGCAGCCAGGCGACGCTGCTCGCCGAGCACATCCGTTCGCTGGGCCGCGCGGTGGTGCTCACGCGTGAGCCGGGCGGGACGCGCGTCGGTGAAGGGGTGCGCGGCGTGCTGCTCGACCTCGAGGGCGAGGGCCACACGGCCGTGTCAGACGCGCTGCTCTACAACGCCGCGCGACATCACAGCGTCATCGAGGTGATCCACCCCGCCCTCGAGCGCGGCGAAGTGGTCATCAGCGATCGTTACGCCGACTCGACGCTGGCCTACCAGGGCTACGGCGGTGGCGCGCCGCTCGACGAATTGGGTGCCATTCAGCGCCTCACGACGGGCGGCCTGATGCCCACGCGGACTGTGCTGATCGATGTCAGCGTGGCGGACGGCCTATCGCGTCGCCATTCGGGTCCCGCGGAGGGCCTCAACCGGTTCGAGACGTCGGTCCTGCATGGCACCGACTTCCACCAGCGCGTTCGCGACGGCTACCTGCAAATGGCCGCCGAAGAACCTGCGCGGTGGCGCGTCGTTGATGGCGCCGCGGATCGAAATGAGGTCGCGGCCGGAGTCTGGGCCGCGGTGAGCGACCTCTTCTAGGTCGCCGTCCGGCTAGCTGCCGGAAGCGACGAAGATCGAACCGCGCCCGCGGCGCTTGGCCTCGGCCAGCGCGTTGGTTGCGGCGGCGAGCAGCTCGGTGCTGGTTGCGCCGTCAATCGGATAGATGACCGCGCCCACACTCACGCTGATCGGCTTGCCCGCGGCTTCGCGCTTGAGCAACGCGTCGCGCACGCGGCGGCCGACCACTTCGCCACCGCCACCGGGGGCGATCAACGCGAACTCGTCCGGGCCGTAGCGCGCGACCGTGTCAACTAGTCGCACCTGGTCGGCGAGGGTCGCTGCGACATGGCGCAGCACCTCGTCACCGGTGGGCGAGCCCGCGCTGGTGT